>CAUPYO010000020.1:0-12608 GCA_963515565.1 uncultured Microbacterium sp. | reverse complement strand
CGTCTCAGTCCCTCACCCGAGACCGTGGGGCGGCGCCTGGCTGTGCTGCGTGCGATGCAGCAGTGGGACGGTGCCCATCCCCTCATCGTCACGTCGTCGGTGCGCAGCGCTCTGCAGCCGATCGCGGCGGGACTCACCGAGGCCGGTGTGGTGGAGCTGTCAGCCGGCGGGCGCGGATACGACCTCGACGGGGTCACGCGCCGACTCGTCGAGCTCGCCTACCACCGCGTCGACATGGTGTCTCGTCGCGGCGAGTTCGCGGTGCGCGGCGGCATCCTCGATGTCTTCCCGCCCGTCGCCGACCATCCCTACCGGGTCGAGTTCTTCGGCGACGAGGTCGACCAGATCCGCGCGTTCTCGGTGGCCGACCAGCGCTCGCTGCCCGGCGAGATCCCCGCCGTCACATTGCTGCCCAGTCGTGAGCTGCTGTTGACTCCGGCCGTGCGCGAACGCGCGCTGGCGCTGCAGCCGAAGTTTCCGGGCTTGCGGGGCATGCTCGAGAAGATGGGCGAGGGCATCCCGGTCGAGGGGATGGAGTCGCTGCTTCCTGCCGTCGCCGATGCCGTTGTTCCGCTGGTCGACTATCTGCCGCGGGGGACTGCTGTCGCCCTCGTCGACCCCGAGCGGGCCGTCGGGCGGGCGATGACGCTGGGCGAGACGAATCGCGAGTTCCTCGAGGCGGCCTGGAGCGCCGCGGTCGCCGGGGCCGACACCCCTGTCGACCTCGGGTCGGGTGACTTCCTCACGCTGCCCGAGCTGCGCGCGGCCACGGCCTCACGCGGCGGCGTCTGGTGGACGCTGAGCGGGTTCGACTCGGGCGAAGCCGATGCCGCAGCCGACCTGCGCGCGGTGGGCGTCGACAGCCGTGCCGACGTCGTGCGCGTGCCCGCGTCGTCGGTGCCGTCATTCCTGGGCAACGTCGACGGCGCCACCGCCCACGTCGGCGAGTTGCTCGCCGACGGATGGCGTGTCGTGATCGCGGCATCCGGCGCGGGGCTCGTCGAGCGCGCGCGCGACGTCCTCTCCGAACAGGGCATCGCCGCCCGGAGCGTGGATACTCTCGCTGACATGCCCGAACCCGGGGTGGCCATCGCCGTCATCGCCACGCTCGAAGGCGGCTTCGAGCAGCCCGACGCGCGACTGGCGGTACTGACCGAGGCCGAGTTCTACGGACGCACCATCGGTGCGGACAGCCGGGTCGTCAAAAAGCTCGCGTCGCGGCGACGCAACGTCGTCGATCCGCTGCAGCTCAAGGCGGGAGATGTGGTCGTGCACGCCACGCACGGCATCGGCCGCTTCGTCGAACTCGTGCAACGCGAGGTCTCCAGCGGCGGTCGTCACCCCGTGAAGACCACGCGCGAGTACCTCGTGCTCGAGTACGCGCCCTCCAAGCGCGGGCACCCGGGCGACAAACTGTTCGTTCCGACCGATCAGCTCGACCTGCTGAGCAAGTACGTCGGCGGCGAGGCGCCGACCCTGTCCAAGATGGGCGGCAGCGACTGGGCGGCCGCGAAGGGCAAGGCGCGCAGGGCCGTGCGCGATATCGCGGTGGAACTCGTGAAGCTCTACTCGGCGCGGATGGCTGCGAAGGGTTACGCGTTCGGGCCCGATACGCCGTGGCAGCGCGAGCTCGAAGAGGCCTTCCCGTTCGCGGAGACTCCCGATCAGTTGCAGACCATCGAAGAGATCAAGGCCGACATGGAGCGCCCGATCCCGATGGACCGGCTCCTGTCGGGCGACGTCGGATTCGGCAAGACGGAGGTTGCCGTGCGCGCCGCCTTCAAGGCGATCCAGGACGGCAAGCAGGTCGCGATGCTCGTGCCCACGACACTCCTCGTCAAGCAGCACCTCGACACCTTCACCGAGCGCTTCGCGGGTTTTCCCGTCAAGGTGCGCGCCCTCTCGCGCTTCCAGAGCGACAAAGAAGCGCGCGAGATCCTCGCCGGCCTCACCGAAGGCAGCATCGACATGGTGATCGGCACCCACCGCATCCTCACCGAGAAGGTGATCTTCAAAGACCTCGGCCTCATGATCATCGATGAGGAGCAGCGCTTCGGCGTCGAGCACAAGGACGCGCTCAAGAAGCTGAAGACGAACGTCGACATCCTTGCCATGAGCGCCACGCCCATTCCGCGCACGCTCGAGATGGCGGTCACCGGCATCCGCGAGATGTCGACGCTGCAGACACCGCCCGAAGACCGGCATCCGATCCTCTCGTACGTCGGTCCGCGCAGCGACAAGCAGATCGCCGCCGCGATCCGCCGTGAGCTGCTGCGCGAAGGGCAGGTGTTCTACGTGCACAATCGCGTGCAGTCGATCCAGCGCGTTGCGGCCGACCTCGCCGAGCTCGTCCCAGAGGCGCGCATCGCCGTCGCCCACGGCCAGATGGGCGAGCACGCGCTCGAAGAGGTCGTCGACGGCTTCTGGGAGCGCAAGTTCGACGTGCTCGTCTCGACGACGATCATCGAGACCGGCCTCGATATCTCCAACGCCAACACGATCGTCATCGACCGCGCCGACAAGTACGGGCTCAGCCAGCTGCATCAGCTGCGCGGCCGCGTCGGCCGTGGCCGGGAACGCGCGTATGCGTACTTCCTCTACGACGAGATGAAGCCGCTGTCCGAGACGGCTGCCGATCGCCTCGAGACCATCGCCGTCAACAACGATCTCGGCAGCGGCATGCAGGTCGCGCTGAAAGACCTCGAGCTGCGTGGCGCCGGCAACCTCTTGGGCGCCGAGCAGGCGGGCCACATCGCCGGGGTGGGCTTCGACCTGTATCTGCGCATGATCGGCGAGGCGGTCGCGACGTTCCGCGGCGACGAGGTGGAAGGGCCTACAGAGTTGCGGCTCGAGCTGCCCATCGACGCGCGCCTGCCCGAGAGCTACATCGACAGCGAACGGCTACGCCTCGAGGCGTACCAGAAGCTGTCGGCGGCGGCGTCGCCCGATGCGCGCACGCGCGGCGGGGGAGAGGCGGGGGCGGATGCCGACCCGATCGACCTCGTCGTCGAAGAGCTCACCGACCGTTACGGCACACCGCCTCGCGAGGTCGACGGGCTGATCGCCGTAGCCCGTCTGCGCCGCCGCGCCGCCGCCGCGGGGCTGTCGGATGTCGTGGCGATGGGGCCGAACCTGCGGGTCGTGCCGGCCCCGGCATCCGACTCGCTGCGCGTGCGCCTGCAGCGGCTCTACCCGAAGTCGAAGGTTCTCGCCGGCGGCGAGGCGATGGTCGTCCCGTTGCCGAACGCCGGGGGAGAGCCGCTGGCCGACCCCGACCTGCTGGCGTGGGTGCGTCAGCTGATCGACCAGCTGTATCCGCTCCCGGTGGCCGAGGCCGCTGACGCCTGAGACCGGCGACGCCTGACGCTTCGACGTGTGCCGACGAGCCAGGGCGCGTCAGATCTCGATCGCGCCGACGGCGAGCATGACGATCGCGGCGATCGCTGCCGTGACCGCCGCGCCGAAGACGAGCCACTCCGCACCGGTGAACACGCGCTGCGCCCGGCGGCGGCGGGCGATGACGAAAAGGAGCGTCCCCGGCACGAGCACCAGCATGGCCAACAGGACGTACTCGCCCCCGGCGGCGGCGAGCAGGAACAGCGTGTACCCGGTGGCGCAGACCGCGACGACGAGCGCTGCCATGGCACTCGCCCGCCGGGTAGACCGTGCATCGGCGACGGCGATGCGCACGCCGTAGCCGGCCGTCAGCACGTAGGGAATAAGCGCGAAAGCGCTTGTCAGGCTGAGCGCGACGTTGAACGCATTGGTCGAGAAGAGGACCACCACCAGCAGCACCTGCACGAGCAGCGTCGAGATCGTGAGGGCGCCGACCGGCACGTCCTTGTCGTTGGTGCGGGAGAAGACAGCCGGGAGGTCACCGTCGCGCGCGGCGACCAAGAGCACCTCGGCGGCCATGAGAGTCCACGACAGGTAGGCGCCGAGCACGGCGACGATGAGTGAGATGCCCACGAAAGCCGCGCCCCACGGGCCCACGACGTCGGCGAGCACCCCCGCCATCGAGGGCTGGTCCAGTTGGGCGATGCGCTCCCGCGGAAGGATGCCGAACGACACGATCGTCACCGACATGAAGATCGCCAGCACGCTCACGAAGCCGAGCACGGTCGCCCGCCCGACGTCACGGCGCCGCCGCGCGTGTCGTGAGTAGGCGCTTGCCCCCTCGACGCCGATGAAGGCGAAGACGGTGACCAACAGCGTGCCGCGCACCTGGTCGTAGAGCGCGGCATCCGCGGGACCGCTGAGATTGGCCGCGAATACCGCAGGATCGAACGCGAAGACGCACAGCAGCACGAAGACGACGATCGGCAGCACTTTCGCGACGCTCACGACGCGATTGATCGCCGCGGCTTCTCGCGTGCCGCGGCGCACCAGCAGGAAGAACACCCACAGCCCGACCGACGACAGCAGCACGGCGACCGGGGTGTCTCCGCCCTGCACGGCCGGGAACACGGCACCCACGGTCGACATGATGAACACCCAGTAGAAGACGTTGCCGGCGCAGGCGCTCGCCCAGTAGCCGAACGCCGAGAGGAAGCCGAGGTACCGGCCGAAGCCGGCGCGGGCGTAGGAGTAGACGCCGGCGTCGAGGTCGGGCCGTCGTGCGGCCAATCGCTGGAACACGAGTGCGAGCAGGAACATGCCCGTGCCGGCCACTGCCCAGGCGACCAGCGAGCCGATCACGCCCGTCTGCGTGGAGAAGGTTCCCGGCAACGAGAAGACGCCCGCTCCGACCATCGATCCGATGACGAAGGTCGACAGGGTGAGGGTGGAGACGGTCGTGGGGGCGGTCGCCGACCGGGGGGCGGGGTGTGACACAGCGAAGCTCTCCGGCCGCAGACCCGGGCGGCGCGGCCTGTCCTACCCTAACGGCGTCGCGGCAGGCGCTCGACGCCGCGGCGCGCGCGGCTCTACTGTGGGGGCGGGAGGCCGATCATGCAGTTCGAACACCTCGGGGCGCGGCCCCGCATCCACCCCGATGCCGTCGTCTCACCGACCGCTGTCATCTCCGGCGACGTCGAGATCGGTCCCGGATGTCAGGTGCTGCACGGGGCGGTGGTGACCGCCGAGGGCGGCCCCATCACGCTGGGCTCTCACGTCATCGTGATGGAGAACGCGCTCATCCGGGCCAGCGCCGCGCACGCGGTGCACATCGGCTCGCATGTGCTGGTGGGTCCGACCGCAAGCATCTCCGGAGCCACGGTGGGCGACGAAGTCTTCCTCGCCACCGGCATCCGCGTGTTCAACGGCGCGCGCATCGGCGATCGTGCCGAGGTCCGCATCGGCGCGATCGTTCACGTGCGCACCGTGCTGGCGCCCGACGCGGTCGTGCCCATCGGCTGGGTGGCGGTGGGCGACCCCGCGCAGCTGCTCTCGCCCGATCGGCACGAGGAGATCTGGGCGCTGCAGAAAGAACTCGACTTCCCGGGATTCGTTTTCGGTCTCGACCGAGACACTCCCGACCTGATGATCCAGCTCACCGAGCGTTACGCCGCGGCGCTGTCGCGCCATGGCGCCGACCGCCGCGTGGACTGATCCTCGCCGCCGCCGTCGTGGGTGCGCTCACCCGGTGTTCTGCAGTCCGGCGGAGACGCCGGAGACGCTGAGCAGGAGCAGTCGCTGCCAGTGGGGCAGCTCCGCCTCGCCGTGCTCGCCGGTGCGCAGCGTCCGCAGTGCGCGCAGCTGCAGCAGCGAGAGGGCGTCGACGTAGGGGCTGCGCATCTTCACGGCGCGCTGCAGCACCGGCTTGTTCGACAGAAGCTCGTCGCCGCCGACGATGCGCACGACCCAGTCTCCGGTCAGCTGCAGCTCGTCGACAACGAGGTCGGCGAGATCGGGCCGGTCACCCAGGTCGAGGTACCGGCGCGCGATGCGTCCGTCGGCCTTCGCGAGGCTCATGCCGACGTTGTCGATGACCGTGCGGAACAGCGGCCACTCGGAGTATGCGCGGCGCAGCAGCTCGACGTCGCCGACCGCCTCCAGCGCCGTGCCGAGTCCGAACCAGCCGGCCAGGTTGATTCGGGCCTGCGACCAGGCGAACACCCACGGGATGGCTCGGAGGTCTTCGAGCGACTCGACCGACAGGCCGCGTCGCGCGGGCCGCGAGCCGAGGGCCAGCAGGCCGATCTCCTCCATCGGGGTGACCGTGGCGAACCACGAGGCGAAGCCGGGTGCTTTCACGAGGGAGAAGAATCGCTCGCGCGAGGCGGCATCCAACGTCGCCGCCACGTCGGCGTACCGCTCGGCGGCGGCACTGTTGCGAGTCTCGATCGACGGTGCCGATGCCAGCAGGACGGCGGCGGCGACCTGGTCGATGTGCCGCATCGCGATGTTCGGATCGCCGTAGCGCGCGAAGATCACTTCGCCCTGTTCGGTGAGCTTGAAGCGGCCGTCGACCGAGTGCGGCGGCTGCGCGAGGATCGCGGAGTTGGCCGGCCCGCCGCCGCGGCCGAGCGCCCCGCCGCGTCCGTGGAACAGCGTGAGCTGGATGCCGCTGTCCTTCGCCCACGCCGCGATCTTGGCCTGGGCCTCGTAGAGCGCGAGGTTCGCCGCGACCGGGCCGACGTCCTTCGACGAGTCGGAGTAGCCGAGCATGACCTCGAGCCGTCGCCCGGTGGCCTCCAGGCGTGCGGCGAACTTCGGGTGTTCGACGATCTCGGCCATGATCGCGGGGGCTGCCTGCAGGTCGGCGAAGGTCTCGAACAGCGGGATGACGTCGAGCACCGGCGCCGTGCCGCTCGGGCCGACGGCGAGGCGCGCCAGCTCGTGCACGGCCGCCAGATCGCGCGCCGACGTCGTGAACGAGACGATGTAGCGGCCCGCGGCCCGCGGCCCGTACCGGTGCTGGATCTGCGCGATGGTGCGGAACACCTCGAGCACCTCTTCGGCCTGCGAGCTCAGCGGCTCGCCGCTGGCCGCTTCGGCGAGCACCTTCGCGTGCACCGCAGAGTGCTGACGCACCTCGAGCTCAGCGAGGTGGAAGCCGAACGTCTCCACTTGCCACAACAATTGCTGCAGGTGCCCATAGGCCTGGCGCGGGGCGCCGGCTTCGACGAGCGAGCGCTGCACGGTCTGCAGATCGGCCAGCAGCACGTCCGGGTCGCGGTAGGCGAGGTCGGCGTCGCGCTTGCGCGTGGCGGCGATGCGGCGACCGATCAGCAGCACTGCGCGCTTGTGGGGCTCGACCTTGGCCCGCTTCGCCGCGTCGGCGGCGCCGTCCTCATCCGCATCCGCCAGCCGCTGCAGCAGAGCGATGAGTTCCGCGTTCGGCGGCGTGGTGTCGTCGGAGAGCGTGAGCGTCTTCGCGATGCGCACCGCCGAACGTTCCAGGCCCAGCAGGATGTGCTCGGCGCCGATGGCCGCGGCCTTCTTCGTCACCGCCGCGGTGACGAACGGGTTGCCGTCACGATCGCCGCCGACCCACGTGCCGAGGCGCACGAAGGGACGCACGACGGGCGCGCGTCCGCCGGCAGCGGGGCCCTGGAGGGCGTCATCCACACGCCGGTAGACATGCGGCACCGCGGTGTACAGGGTTTCGTCGAAGACGGCCATGATGGCGCGCACCTCATCGACCGGGGTCGGCTTCTCGGCGCGCAGGGGAGCGGTGCGCCACAGCGTGTCGATCTCCTCCAGCATCCGGCGCTCGGCGCGTCGCTCGTCGGCGCCGCCCTGCAGCGAGGCGTCGTGCTCGGTCAGGAGGGTCACCAGGCGTCGGATGCTGGTGGACACCGCGCGCCGGCGCGCCTCGGTCGGGTGCGCGGTGAACACCGGGTGGAAGCGCATGTCCTGCAGGCGCTGCAGCGCCGTGTCGTCGCCGACCTCGGCGGCCAGGCGCACGAAGGCGGCCGCGACGGAATCGGCGGCGTCTTCTCGCTCGGGCCGGCCGTCGCGCTCGCGCAGCACGCGCACACGCTGGTGCTCCTCGGCGAGGTTGACCAGGTGGAAGTACACCGTGAATGCGCGGGCAACGTCTTCGGCGCGCTCGACCGAGAACGACTCGGCGATCTCGGCGGCACGTTCGAAGGCTTCGGGAGACTCGTCGGTGTAGGCGGCGATCGTCGCGACCCGCAGCCGTTCGACGTCCTCGTACAGCCCCGGCGATCCGCTCTCGCGCAGCACGCGGCCCAGCAGCGCGCCCAGCATGCGCACATCGGCGCGCAGACGCTCGGGCAGTTCGCTCTCGGCCTCATCGCGGCCGACGATGTCGATCGCTTCGGTTCGGGTCAGTTCACGCATGACACCACGCTAATGGCACGGTGTTTCACATTTGTCACGGGGTAAGATTCGCACGTCACATGGAGCCCGCAGGGCCATGCGATGGTGTGCCGGGAAGCCTGGTCGGCGAGTCCCTTTCGCCGACCCCCGGAGTAACCGTGTCCCTGCTGCGATCCGCCCGTTTCCCTGCCGTCCTGCTGCTCGCCGCGGCATCCTTCGGCCTGATCCTCGCCAACTCGTCCGCCGGCCCGGCCGCTCTGGCGGTCGCCGACGCCCACCTCGGCATCCCCGGGATCATCGACCTGTCGGTGCGGCACTGGGTGGCCGACGGACTGCTCGCGGTGTTCTTCTTCGTCGCCGCCGTCGAACTTCAGTACGAACTCACGAGCGGGCAGCTCGCGTCGCCGCGTCGCGCCGTGCTGCCGGCGATCGCCGCGGCCGGCGGGGTGCTCGTGCCGGTCGCGCTGTACCTCCTCATGGCCGGAACGGGCCCCACCGCCCAGGGGTGGCCGATTCCCACGGCGACCGACATCGCGTTCGCCCTCGGCGTGCTGGCCGTTTTCGGTCGCGGTCTGCCCCCGGGCGTGCGGATCTTCCTGCTTGCGCTGGCAATCCTCGACGACATCGTCGGGATCGTGTTCATCGCCGTGCTTTTCACCTCGGACGTCGATTTCGCCATGTTGCTCCTCGCGCTCGTCTTCGTCGTCGTCTTCGCCGCGTGCAGCCGCGCGCTCGACACCCGTGGTCGTCGTCTCGCCGTCGTCGGTCTCATCGTCAGCGCGCTCGGCACGTGGTACGCCGTTCATCAGTCCGGAGTGCACGCGACGATCGCCGGCGTCGTCCTCGGGCTGGCCATGGCGCAGCAGCCCGCGATGCGCACTCGGCATGCCGTCGAGCCGTGGGTCAATGCCATCGTCTTACCGCTGTTCGCCCTGTGCGCCGCTCTCGTCGCGATTCCCCAGGTATCGGCGGGGGAGCTTTCTCCCGCGTTCTGGGGCGTGCTCGTCGCGCTTCCGATCGGCAAGGTCATCGGCATCGCGCTCGCCGGCGGGATCGCTCAGCGTGCGCTGCGCGTGCCGACCGAGAATCGGCTCGCGGGCGGAGACCTCCTGGCCGCGGGAGCTCTGGGCGGCATCGGGTTCACCGTGTCGCTGCTGTTGAGCGAGCTCGCCTTCGCCGGTGCGCCCGGCATCCGCGATCAGGCGACGCTCGGAGTGCTCGCCGGCTCGGCGATCTCGCTCGTCGGGGCCGGGATGCTCGTATCGTGGCGGGCATGGCATCACCGACGCCGGAGCCCGGCGACCGTCTGATCACGACCGAGCCCGCAACGGCCTCCGCTGACGACGCCCTGCGTCGCGCCGCCGACGTCATGGCGGCAGTGCGAAAGAAATGCGTGTGGTCGGCACGCATCACCCACGCCGACCTCGTGCCCTACCTCGTCGAGGAATCCGCCGAACTGATCGACGCCGTTGAGACCGGCACGCGCGATGACCTCCGCGAGGAGTTGGGTGATCTGCTCTGGCAGGTGCTCTTCCACGCCGCCGTCGCGGCGGACGACCCCGACGACCCCTTCGACATCGACGATGTGGCCGATGGTCTCGTCGAGAAGATGGTGAGACGGCACCCGCACGTGTTCGGGGACGCCGTCGCCGCCACGCCCGAGGAGGTGCTCGTGCACTGGAACGCGGCGAAGGCCGCCGAAAAGCGGGAGCGCCGCTCCGTGCTGGACGGAGTCTCCCGGCACATGCCGTCGCTGGCCCTGGCCCAGAAGCTCCTGGCCCGCGCCGCTCACCTCCCCGTCGCGCCGCCATCCGCCCTGACCGCCAGACACGCTCCGCGCACCGAAACACATGATGTGCCCGCGGGTCTCGGAGCGGAGCCGGTGTCTCGCGGTCGGGAGGGGGTGCGCGACGAGAGGGAGCTGGGCGAGATGTTGCTGGGGATGGTTGCGGTGGCCCGCGAGCGCGGATGGGATGCCGAGCGCGTGCTCCGCACGGCCATCCGGGGGCTCGAGGGCGAGATCCGCGCCGTCGAGGCGCAGCGGGTCGAGGGCGACCTGGAAGAATGAGTCCGTGGCATCCGTGAATCCGCCGCGCGGCATGCGCGACTTCCTCCCCGCTGACAAGGCCCGTCGCGAGCGTGTGCTCGCCGTCATCCGCGATCGCTACCGCGCGCACGGGTTCGACGAGATCGAGACGCCCGTCGTCGAGGACTACGACCGGCTGCACGCGGGCATCGGTGGCGACAATGAGAAGCTCGCGTTCAACGTGCTCAAGCGCGGGCTGGATGCCGCCGCGGTGCGCGCCGCCGCCGACGCGCCCGACGGCGTCGATGCCCACGCACTCGCCGATCTGGGACTGCGCTACGACCTGACCGTCCCGCTGGCGCGCTTCTACGCCACCCACCGCGCGGAGCTTCCCACGGTGTTCCGCTCGATCCAGATGGCGCCGGTCTGGCGGGCCGAGCGCCCCCAGAAGGGTCGTTACCGCCAGTTCGTCCAGTGCGACATCGACATCATCGGGGATGCGACGAGCCGGGCCGAAGCGGAACTGCTCGTCGCGAGCCTCGACGCGCTCGACGAACTCGGGCTCGTCGGCGCCGCCTTCCGCATCAACGACCGTCGTGCGCTCGACTGGATGCTCGCGCACTTCGGCTTCGCCGAGACGGAACGCGCCGGCGTGCTCATCACGATCGACAAGCTCGACAAGATCGGTCCAGGCGGTGTCGCCGCGGAGCTTCGCGGACGCGGTGCGACAGCGGCGGCGGTCGACGCGTTCGAGGCCTTCCTCCAGCGTCCGCGGGGCGATGACTCGACAGCGTTCGGCGACGCGCAGATCCGAACCGCGCTGCCGGAGGGGGTCCCGTCCGAGATCGTCGCCGATCTCGTGGCCATCGGCGCCGCTGTCGCGGCGGCGCGCGCCACCACAGCAGCCGCCCCCGGTGACGCCCCGCTCGTGTTCGACCCGTTCCTCGTGCGCGGCATGGGGTACTACACCGGCACCATCTTCGAACTCGCCCACCCGAGTGTGGCCTACTCGCTCGGCGGCGGCGGTCGTTACGACGGCATGATCGGCCGCTTCCTCGGACAGGACGTGCCCGCGGTCGGATTCTCGATCGGCTTCGAGCGGATCGTCGACCTTCTCGAGCCGGCCTCGGACGCCGCGAGCTCCGCCGTCGTACTGGTGCACGACCGCGATGTTCCCGTCGGCGAGCTGGTGGCGCTGAAGGCCGCGCTCGTCGCCGACGGTGCCCGTGTGCGCCTGGAGCAGCGCACCAAGAACCTCAAAGTGCTCCTCGAGCGCGCGGCCGACGACGGATACACCTCGTTCGCCACGGTCGCGCCCGGACAGCCGCGCGACGCGCTCGAGATCAAGCCGCTCAGCTGAGCCGGGCCGGCGCCCGACGCGCTCCGTCACCACCCGTTCACCTGCGAGCGGTGAAATCGTCGGCGTGTCCCCTCGTTCGCGCCTTCGCCGTAGGTCGCTCCCGGTGAGGGCGCGCGGTGTCGTGCTCGCCGTGGGTGTCTCGGTGGTCGCCAGCGCCGTCGTCACGCGCCGGGTGCTGACGCGGCAGGCGGCGATCGCTCGTCGCCGCATCGGTAAGCCTCTGGGCGAGATCGCGCTCGATGCCGACCGGCGCTGGCGCGCCAAGCTTCCCGGCAAGCCCATTGAACTGCTGGTCCTCGGCGATTCGATCGCTGCCGGGCTCGGAGCGGAACGCTCCAAGGACGTGCTCGGCGCGCGTCTGGCCAAGGGCATTGCCGCCTTCCTGCAGCGGCCCGTGCAGTTGCGCACCGTCGCGATGGTGGGCGCGCAGTCGCGCGACCTCGCGCGTCAGCTCGAGCGTCTTCCCGAGGGATATCGCCCGGATGCCGCCGTCATCATCGTGGGCGGCAATGACGTGACCCACCGCACACCGGTGTCGACCGCCGCGGCGCAGCTCGACGCCGCCGTGCGAACGCTCCGCACGATGGGCGCGGCGGTCATCGTCGGCACGTGTCCCGACCTGGGCGCGCTGCGGCCGGTGCCGCAGCCGTTGCGGAGTCTCGGCGCGCAGGCATCCCGTCAACTCGCGCACGCGCAGGGCGTGGCCGCTCGCCGTGCCGGCGCGCGCGTCGTGTCGCTGCGGCGTGCCGTCGGGCCGCTGTTCGTCGCCCATCCCGACGATATGTTCAGTCTCGACCGGTTCCACCCGAGTGCTCTCGGCTACCGGCGCACCGCGGATGCCCTCGTGCCGGAGATCGTCGCCGCGCTGGCGGACGCGTCGGTGTCTCGCGGCGCCGACGACTGAACGACCGCCCCGTGGCGTGATGCCTTGTTGGCGCCACGTCATTGTTCTAGTTGTCATAGAATAGTTGTCGAGGAGGCGCCATGCTGATC
>CAUPYO010000019.1:0-12620 GCA_963515565.1 uncultured Microbacterium sp. | reverse complement strand
CCACGCGACGCCTCTTCACGCGACCTCTGTCCACAGGTGCACTCACCTGTGAATTACACCGGTGTGATTCATCCCCAGCTGTGCATAGATCTGTGGATAACTCTCCGGTGACACCTCAGGCGTACACGTAGAGCGGCACTGCCAGCAGTGCGAGCAGGCCGACACCGACCGCGACCAGCAGCCAGATCTGCGTGCGCTGCTGACTGATCTTGCGCGTGCGCGCGAAGATCACGCCGATCAACGCGCCCACCAGCCCACCACCGATGTGCGCTGTCCAGGCGATGCCCGATCCGGGCAAGAACGTGATGACGAGGTTGATGCCGAGCAGCACGGCGATGGCCGTGACATTGGCCCCCAGATGGCGGCCGATGAGGAACATCGCACCCAGCAGGCCCCACACGGCACCGGATGCGCCGACAACGACCGTCGTCGGAGCGATCAGTGCAGTGAGAACCGACCCGCCCAACGCGCTCAGCACGTACAAGGTGAGGAAGCGCCACCGCCCGAGCAGCGGCTCCAGGCTGCGGCCCAGCGCCCATAGCGCCAGCATGTTGAACGCGATGTGGAAGGGGCTCGCATGCACCAGCGTCACCGTCAGCAACCGCCAGGGCTGCGTGTACGCCAAGGGTGCGTAGAAGGCGAACAAGTTCTGGACGTACAGCCCGATGCCCGGAATGAGCCCGATCAGGTAGAAGACGCTCGTGAGGATGATGAGCGTGTAGGTGACGAGGGGTTTGCCGTCGAGGCCCGCCCGGCGCCGCGGCATCCGCGTGACGTTCGCGGATGCCGCCTTGCGCTGGTCGGCGAGGCACTCCGGACAGATCACACCGACCGGAAGCGGCGTCTGACACTCAGGGCAGATCGTCCGCAGGCAGCGCTGGCAGAGCACGAAGCTCTGGCGCTGCGGATGCCGGTAGCAGAAGTTGTCCGGGTTCGCCCGGACGTCGGAGTCGGTCACGCCGGGCGGTCTTCGGCTCGGCTCAGGCGGGGACGACGTCGATCGAGCTGATCACGACGGGCTCGATCGGGCGGTCGCCGGCGGCGGTCGGCACCGCGGCGATGGCATCGACGACGGCGCGGGAGTCGGCATCGGCGACCTCACCGAAGATGGTGTGCTTGCCGTTGAGCCACGGCGTCGGGTCGGTCGTGATGAAGAACTGCGATCCGTTCGTCCCCTCGGCCTTGCCGGTGATGGCGTTGCGACGCAGGCCCGCGTTGGCCATGGCCAGCAGATACGGCACGCCGAACGTGAGCTCGGGGTGGATCTCGTCGTCGAAGTTGTAACCGGGTCCACCGACGCCCTGACCGAGCGGGTCGCCGCCCTGGATCATGAAGTTCGGGATGATGCGGTGGAAGATGACGTCCTTGTAGAGCGGGCCCTCACCGGGCTTGCCGGTGGCCGGGTGGGTCCAGGCCTGCGATCCATCGGCGAGACCCGTGAAGTTCTGCACCGTGCGGGGTGCCTGGTCTCCGAAGAGGTTGACCACGATGTCTCCGTGGTTGGTGTGGATGGTCGCGACGGCGCTGTGGATCGGCATGCCTAGCATTCTCTCACCTGTCAACCCCTCGCGACGCCGGGAGGGTCTGGCAAGATGGGATGAAACCAGCCGGAACCCAGGGAGGGCACCGTGAGCCTCAGCCGCAAGCGCAAGAAGGAACTCCGCAAGCTCCAGCACCAGGCGAACACGCTGTGGGAGTCGCAGCAGGTCCTGCTCGGACAGGCGGGTGACGTCGCCCGCGAGGCCGGTCGTCAGCTCGGCAACTACAACCGCGAGCAGGTCGTGCCGACGGTGCAGCACACGTACGAGAAGTACGCTGCACCGTACGTCGAGCAGGGTGTCACGACTTCGAAGAAGGTCTACAACGACAAGGTCGTCCCCGCTGCCGGCGCACTCATCGGTTCGGCCCTTTCGGTCTGGGATGCCGCGAACGAGAAGCGCGGCGACCTCGCTGCCGGCCGCGGATTCGGCTCGCTCGACCTCGCCGCCATCCAGAAGAAGGCGGACAAGTACGGCAAGAAGGCCGCGCGTCAGCTCAGCGTTCCCACCGCACCCGCCAAGAAGGGGATGGGCGCCGGCGGCGTCATCGCGCTCCTTCTCGGCCTCGCTGCGGCGGCGGGCGTGGTGTACGCCGCGTGGCAGACGCTTCGTGCCGACGACGAGCTGTGGGTGGCGGACGACCCGCTGCGCGCACCGGATGCCTGACCCGCTCGACCGTGTGCGCACCGCGGCGCAGAACCGCGGTCTCGACATAGAGATTCGCGAGCGACCCGCGGCATCCAGCCTGGTCGAGGCCGCGGCGTTGCTCGGGCTGCAGCCGACCGACATCGTGAAGACCCTCGTCGTCAAGAAATCGGACGACAGCTACCTGTTCGCGCTCATCCCGGGCGACCTCGCCATTTCGTGGCCGAAGCTGCGGGCAGTGGTCGGCGCGAACAAGCTGAGGCTGCCCGAGCCCGAGCTCGCGCGTGAGGCCACCGGCTATGAGCGCGGCACCATCGTCCCCATCGGCAGCACGACCGACTGGCCGGTGTACGCCGATTCATCGATCGTCGGTCGCCGCATCGCCATGGGGGCGGGCGTGCACGGCTACAGCCTCTTCGTCGACGCCGACGCCCTCATCGCCGCATACGGGGCGACGGTGGCCGACATCTCGCAGCCGGCCGGACCGCGCTGACGGTCAGGCCACCGCGGCGGAAGCTATCCCGGCCATCTCCAGAGCCAGGTCGACGAGCTTGACGCGCTGAGCGGGAAGCGAGGTCAGGGCGAACCAGGCCGCCCGGTCGGTCGAGCCGTTCTTCTCGTTGCGCAGTTCACCGCCCACGATCTCGGCGCGGTAGACGATGCGCAACGTGTGCAGCGGTTCGGTGTCCTCCGCGAAGACGCGGCGATTGGCCGGTATGACACGGGAGTGGATGCCGAGCAACGCCCCGATCCGCACGCGGAACCCGGTCTCTTCCCAGACCTCACGGCGCGCGGCATCCGTCGGATCCTCGCCGTCTTCGAGTCCGCCACCGGGCATGGTCCAGGCGCCGCGATGACCGTGGTGCCAGTGCGCGAGGAGCAGACGCTCGCTCTCGTCGACCACGACGGCATAGGCCGCAACCCGGAGGTCCATGCCGTGAGCATAGCGGGCGGTGCGTGCGCGGCGAGGTCAGACGCTGACGGCGCGCACCTCCCGCTCATGCAGGGCGCGCTCCACCGCCTCGACGTCACGCACCGCGCCGCGGTCGGCAGAAGTGGCCATGGCCGCGTAGGCGCGGAGGGCGAGCGACACGGGGCGGTCACGGTCCCGGGGGGCGTAGCCTCCGGCATCCAGCAGTCGCGTGCGCCGACGGTCGAGTTCGTCGACGTCGACACGAAGGCTCATCGAGCGTAAGGGGATGTCGATGTCGATGATGTCGCCGTCTTCCACGAGCGCGATCACTCCGCCGCTCGCCGCCTCTGGCGAGACGTGCCCGATCGACAGTCCCGACGTGCCGCCCGAGAACCGTCCGTCCGTGACGAGCGCGCAGACCTTGCCCAGACCGCGGCCCTTGAGGAACGAGGTGGGGTGCAGCATCTCCTGCATGCCCGGCCCACCCTTCGGACCCTCGTAGCGGATGACGACCACGTCGCCCGGCTGCACCTGCTTGCCGAGGATCTTCGCCACCGCCTCTTCCTGCGATTCGCAGACGACGGCCGGTCCGGAGAACACCAGGATCGACGCATCGACACCCGCGGTCTTGACGACCGCACCGTCGACGGCGAGGTTTCCGCGCAGCACCGCGAGTCCGCCATCGGTCGAGTACGCGTGCGCGACGGAGCGGATGCACCCGTTCTCGGCATCGGTATCCAGCGCCGCCCACCGCTCGGACTGCGAGAACGCGCTCGACGAGCGCACCCCTCCCGGCGCGGCGAACCACAGATCGGTCGCCTCGGCGCTGGCCTTGCCCCCGCGGATGTCCCACTCGTCGAGCCACGCCGGCAGCGACGCCGAGTGGATCGTCGACACCGTCTCATCGAGCAGCCCGGCACGGCGTAGTTCGCCGAGCACCGCAGGGATGCCGCCGGCGCGGTGAACGTCTTCCATGTAGTACATGCGCCCGTATGCCGGGTTGGGGGCGATCTTCGCGAGGCACGGCACTCGACGCGAGACAGCGTCGATCTCATCGAGACCGAAGTCGATGCCCGCTTCGTGGGCGGCGGCGAGCAGGTGGAGGATCGTGTTGGTCGATCCGCCCATCGCGATGTCGAGCGCCATCGCGTTGCCGAACGCGGCCAGGCTGGCGACGCTTCGGGGCAGCACCGAGGCGTCATCGCCGTCGTAGAAGCGGTGCGTGATCTCGACGGCCACCTCGCCCGCCTTCTCGTACAGCGCGCGCCGCGCCGTGTGCGTGGCGAGCACCGATCCGTTTCCCGGCAGCGCGAGACCGAGCGCTTCGACGAGGCAGTTCATCGAGTTCGCGGTGAACATGCCCGAACACGACCCGCAGGTGGGGCACGCGTTCTCCTCGATACGGCGGATGTCGGCATCCGACACCGTGTCGTTGGCGGCCTCGGAGATCGCGTCGACCAGATCGAGGGTGCGGACGGTCCCGTCGACGAGGGTCGCGCGGCCGGCCTCCATCGGACCGCCCGAGACGAAGACGGTCGGGATGTTCAGCCTCAGCGCTGCCATCAGCATGCCCGGCGTGATCTTGTCGCAGTTGGAGATGCACACGAGCGCGTCGGCCTGGTGCGCGTTGACCATGTACTCGACCGAGTCGGCGATGAGGTCGCGGGACGGCAGCGAGTACAGCATGCCGCCGTGACCCATGGCGATGCCGTCGTCGACGGCGATCGTGTTGAACTCCCGGGGGATGCCGCCGGCGGCGGAAATCGACTCCGACACGATGCGACCGACGGGCTGGAGATGGGTGTGGCCGGGCACGAACTCCGTGAAGCTGTTGGCCACCGCGATGATCGGCTTACCGAAGTCGGCGGCGTTGACGCCGGCGGCGCGCAGCAGTGCGCGGGCGCCGGCCATGTTGCGACCGTGCGTGACGGTGCGGGAGCGCAGGGGTGTAGGCATGGTTCCACCATGGATGCCGGTCGGAAGCGGCGGAAGAGGGCGTTACTGCTAGTAGTGGGAGCACTAGGTTTGTGATGTGGAGTCGGACGGGCCGCAACAGCAGCGGCGAGAGCTGGGATCGTTCCTGCGCGCGCAACGCGCCCGCCTGAACCGAGCGGCATATGGCCTGGCACCGGCGGGTCGTGGGGGAACGACCGGACTTCGCCGTGAGGAGGTCTCGTACCTGTCGGGCGTGAGTGTCACGTGGTACACCTGGCTCGAGCAGGGGCGCGACATCCACCCGTCCCGCCAGGTGCTCGATGCCATCGCGACTGCTCTGCGGCTCACCGACGCCGAGCACGACTACGTGTTGAGTCTCGTCGGGCTGGCACCGCGACCCACCGTCCGCGCGGAAGCCGTCGACACGGCACCTGCGCACGTGCAGCGGCTTCTGGATGCCCTCGACGAGCACCCGGCCTATGCCCTCTCCCCTGACTGGGGGATCGCGGGATGGAACCGCGCGTATGAGCGGCTGTACCCCGGCGTCGCCCAGACCGCACCCGAAGATCGCAACCTGCTCTCACTCGTCTTCACCGACCCATCGGTGCGCTCACTCCTGGACGACTGGGACGACACCAGCCGACGCTTCCTCGCGGAGTTCCGCGCCGAGGCCGGTCCGCGACTGAGTGATCCTCGCTACCGCGACCTGGTGTCACGGCTCAGCGCGGCGAGCCCCGATTTCCGGGACCGGTGGAACGACCACGGCGTGCGGGGGTTCCAGTCCCGCGACCGCGTCTTCCGGCATCCCTCGCTCGGCCGGCTCGTTTTCGAGCATCACCAGTTGCGCCCCTCCGATCAGACCGACGTGCAACTCGTGGTCTACGTCGCGGATGCCGAAACGAGGGCACGCTTCCACGCCGCGGCATCCTGAACCGACGTCGTCAGCTGCGAAGCGCTACCACCGGCTCGATGCGCGAGGCGCGACGGGCCGGCAGCCACCCGGCGACGAGACCGACCAGCGCGCCGAGGATGGCACCGCCCGCGGCGAGCAGTGGGTCGAGCACCGGCACCCACCCGGCGACCAGCGATACCGACAGCACCCCGAGCACCGCGACGGCGGCACCCATGATGCCGCCGAGCAATCCGATGACCACCGATTCGACGACGAACTGCGCGGCGATCTGGCGTGAGGTGGCTCCGAGGGCTCGGCGCAGACCGATCTCCGAGGTGCGTTCCATCACCGACAACATGGTGACGTTGGCGATTCCGAGGCCTCCCGCGAGGAGGACGATGACGCCGAGCGCCACGAAGACGATGTTCACGTCGGACTGCACGTTGCGACTGAGGTCGCTTCCCGCGCGGGGCGCCGCGACCTCCACGCCCTCGGGGTCGGCGGGGCTCAGCGTCAACGGTGCCTGGGTCTTCACCTGCGGGCCTGCCCCGACGACGATGCGCGCCTGGACGCTCCCCGGCCCGCCGAGGCCGAAGTCTGCACGCGCCGCGCCGGTGGGAACGATGACGGCATCGAGCAGATCGGCGCGGCGGTCCACCCCGTCGATGATGCCGATCACGGCGTAGGCGAGACCGGCGATGACGATCGAGGGCTGACTGTCGACGCGGTTGATCGCCAAGCGTTCTGCTTCGCGTGCACCGATCACCGCGACGCGATCTGCGCGCTGGTCGTGACCGACGTCGAACATGCGACCGGTGACGACGGTGCCCCCGAGCGTGTCGAGGACCCCGGCGGATGCCGCGACGATCGGTGGCGGGGCGGGCAGCGCCACCGACGGGTCGTTCACGGGAACAGCCGTGACGGTACCGCCGTCGGGCAGGGCGACATCCGACAGGAGGACGGCGGATTCAACTCCGGCCAGTCGCTCGACGCGCTCGACGGAATCCCACGGCAGGCGAGCAGTGGCAACCTGCGTGCCGCCCCGGGTCTTCGCCGTCGACGGGGTGATCTCGATGCCGGTGGCGGCGGCGGCGTCGAACTGCCGCGCGATCTGGCCCGCGGCCGTCTGGGCGAACCCGAGCGTGGCGACGAGGGCGCCGATACCGAGAACCGTGCCCGCGAGCGTCATTACGAGGCGCGCGGGTCGGGCACCGATGTCCACCGTTGCTTCGGCGACGAGATCACCCGCAGAGAAACGATCGGCGCGTGCAACAGCAGGAACGAGGCCGTCGAGGTCGGGAGAGGCGCGGCGTCGGCGCCGCGGCATCCACCGCACGTCAGGCCACCTCCTGCAGTCGACCGTCGTCGATACGCACGCGCCGCCCCGCCCGTTCGGCGACGGTGCTGTCGTGAGTGATGACGACGAGCGTCTGACCATCGCCATGCAATTCGTCGAACAGCGCCAGCACCTCGTCGGACGTGGTGCGGTCGAGGTTGCCGGTCGGTTCGTCTGCCAGCAGCAGACTCGGCCGGCCGACCACGGCCCGGGCGACCGCGACGCGCTGGCGCTCACCGCCGGAGAGAAGCGTCGGCAGAAAGTCGATCCGGTGGCTGAGGCCGACCCGCTCGAGCGCAGCACGTGCCCTCTCCTCCCGTTCCGCACGGGGGATGCCGCTGTACAGCATGGGTACGAGGACGTTCTCGAGCACCGTGCGACGGGGCATCAGGTGAAACGCCTGAAAGACGAATCCGATGCGGCGAGCGCGAACGGCCGCGCGCTGGTCTTCATCGAGCGCGCCCGTCAGCGCGCCCTCGAAGCGGTACTCGCCCACACTCGGCCGGTCGAGCAGGCCGAGGATGCTGAGCATCGTCGACTTTCCCGAGCCGCTCGGCCCGACGATCGAGACGTAGTCGCCCGTGTCGACCTGGAGGTTGATCCCCTTGAGCGCCTGCACCTCCGGCGGACCGGGAAACGACCGCGTCACATCACGCAGTTCGACCAGCGGAACGGCGTCGGATGTGGTGGTGGGGTCGCTCACTTTCCGACCACCACGAGCGCGCCTTCGGCGAGCTCGGAGCCCTGTGGGGTGACCTCGACGACCCCCTTCGCGGACAGACCGGTCTTCACCGTGACCAGACGCGTCTGCGCCTTCGGATCGCGCGGATCGCCGACGACGACTTCCACACGCGCTTCTCCACCGGTTCCCGCCGACAGCGCAGCAAGTGGCACGGACAGCACCTTGCCGTTCGTCGCGCCCACCGGGATGGAGACCCGGACATTGCTTCCCTGCAACTGCTGCAGCTGCTCGGTGCTGAGCGGATCGGGAGTAAGCACGAGCGACCAGCGGGCATTCGCGTCCTTCCCGGTCGCGGGAGCGAGAGTCGCGATCGCGGCGGGGTGCGTCGTGCCGTCGGGCAGAGCGAAGCCGGCCTTTCCGCCGACGGTCAACAGACGCGCGTCGGCCTGTGCGACCGACCCCGTCAGCTGCACGGTCGCGCCCGACACGGTCATCGCCTTGCCCTGCAAGACGGTTCCGCGCCTGGCCGCAACCTCGTCGACCCGGCGCGGCAGGCTGTTCAGGTACAGCACCTCCGATGAAGGCAGGGTTGTCAGCGCGGACTCTCGAGCGCGCGCGAGCGCGGTCTCGGCCTGAGAAACCTGATCGCGAGCCGCATCACGGGCGGCCCGCTGGGCCGAGGTGTCGGGATCGGCGGAGAGCTGTTGGCGACGCAGCTGCGCGAGAGCGAGGTCGTCCTGCAGGTTGGCGATCCTTGATGCAGGCTCCCCGGCGGCTTGGGCGTCGCTGACGGCGCGCTGGGCGGCGGCGACCTCGTTGTCGGCCTGCTTGATCTCGACGGCCGAGGCCCCCGACGCGGCCTTGTCCAGGTCAGCCGACGCCGCAGCGAGCGACTGGTGCGCTGCCTGTACCGACTGCTCGGCGGAGGTCACCCCCGCTGTGGCATTCGCGTCGCCGGCAGGAGGTGGGTAGCCGGCGGCGGTATACAGCGCACTGATTCCGGCGGCCGTCGCCTCGTCGAAGCGGTCGGAGGCGGGGTCGCCGCCATCGATGCCAACCGCACGCAGCGCGTTCTTCAACTGGACGACGTCGGGGCCGGAGACTCCGTAACGGAGGGAGCGGTATGCCGGCAGATCACCGGGGAGCACGATGACAGGTCGCCCCGCGACCTCGAGCGCGACCGACAGGGGATTGAGCTGAGCCCCCACGGCCGGCACTTGTCCGGTCACGACGGCGGGACCCTCGACGCTCGCCGTGTCGATGGTCACCTCCGTCGCATCGGCGTAGCCCACATCCGCACGCACGGTCACGTCGTTGCTGAGCTCGCCGTACTCGACAGGCACGGTCACCAGGCCCGCCGCGGGAGCGGCCGCATTCGCGCCTCCGGCCGGGGCGACTACGAATGTCCCGACGAGGAGGCCCGCAACAAGCGTCGCAGTCGCGACGAGCGCCGTCACCCAGAGTCCGCGGTTGCCGCGCAACAGGCGGCGCCACGGCCCGGTGGCCTTCGCCGAGGTGTCCGCTGCGGCATCCGCGCGCGCGGAATCGAACAGGTCGTCCGTGGCCGACGAGGCGGACGGATCGTTGGGGGCGTCACCGGCCACTTATCGACCCGCCTGTTCCGCCGCCGCCTTCAGAGCTTCGAGCTCGCTCTTGTGGTCGGCGATGAACTGACGCTCCAGGTCGAACTGCACCTTCTGCTGAGCTTCGGTGTAGCCGGTCTTCACGCGGCAGTCCAGGTCGGCGAGGGCGACAGTGATCTCTTCCTCGGCGAGTTTCTTCATCTCGGGGTCATTCGGCTGCAACCCCCCTGTGCCGGTCATGTTCTCGTAGAGCTTCGAGAGCTTGTCGGAGATCGCCGACTGGGCGTCTGTCTGCTTCGCGAAGCCGGCCTGACCTGCATCGGCCATGCAGGCCGACCATTTCTGGTTGATCTCGGTGAAGCCCGCGTTGGTCATGATGTCGGTGTAGAAGCTGTTGATCGCCTCGTTCAGCGACGCGAACTGCTTGTCCTGCATCGGGTTGGCGTTGCTCTCGTGCTGCGCCTTGCCCTGGCATCCGGCGGCGGTCCAGTCATATTCGACGGAGCCGCCGTCGCTCGTCCGATCGTCCGTGACGGAAGCTCCGTAAAGAGCCGCCCAGTACGCGGTCTGTTCCGTGGCCGACAGCGAGTCGATGTAAGCCTGGTTCGGGTCGACGTAAGGCGTCTGCTGATCCGTCGGCTGATCCGACATCGGGTTCTTGATCATGCCGTAGCCGTACTGAGCGACCCACTCGCGATCATCCGGCTTCCACATGTCACCGGTGGCGACCGAGACAAACCCCGTCTGGATGTTCGGCTGATACTCGAAGCCCTGCTCCTTCATGCACTGGGCGACGATGCCCTCAGTCTTCTTCTGGATGTCCGTGGACCGCTGCTGCTGCTCGGAATCGGAGAGGTTGGTTCCGTACACGGCCCCGAGGTACTCCATGAGCGGAGATTCTTTCTTGGCCGCGGGGCTCTCACCGGATGCGGAGCACCCGGGGGCAGAGATCGCGATCACCGCCGCGGTGAAAGTGGTCAGAGCGATACGGCTGACGGTCTTCATCGTCGGGGGTCCCATCGTGATCGTCGGGGCGGATGCGCTTCCACCTTCACGTTATGAGCCCGCTGTGAAACTCCGCGTCCGTCTAGAGGATGACCCCGTGACCGAAAGTCGAGGGTCGGCCGCGCATGCGGCGATCCCATCGGAGGCCGAAGGCACACATCAGCCGATCGGGTGGTTGGCGGCGAAGCGGTCGTCTGGCATCGTGGGGGTGACTCCCACCGCTCTATCGATCGAACGAGAGGATGCCCATGACTCGCGCGCAGCCGAATCCGAGACTCTTCTGGGGGAGCTTCACCGTCATGATGATCGTGGTCGTGGGTGGGGGCATCGCCGTTGGCCTCGCCACGCAGCAGTACGCGCTGGTCTTCTTCGTGCAGTTGCTGATCGCCGCGACCTGGACCGTCGCGTTCGCCCGGCTTCGGCGGGGAGGCGACACTCCTGCGGAGAGGAACTGACTGTGGAGCCTAGGAGATTCGAACTCCTGACATCCTGCTTGCAAAGCAGGCGCTCTACCAACTGAGCTAAGGCCCCGTACGGGGATTTTGAGTTTCGGAGTGGGGCTACCAGGACTTGAACCTGGGACCTCTTCATTATCAGTGAAGCGCTCTAACCGCCTGAGCTATAGCCCCGTCCGGAGGTCGGCGTTACCGCCGTCAACCTCCAAGACTTTACCCGACGAGCGGGCAAACGAAAAATCGAGTCAGTTGGACGTGAACCCGACCAGCAGGCCGCCGGTGACCTTGACCATGAGGTTGTAGATACCGGCGATGACCGCACCGAGCACCGTGATCACGATGAGGTTCAAGATCGCGACGATCGACGAGAACGCCATGACCTGAGCGAGGTTCACGTAGTCCGTGAGCTTGAAGTTGTCATCGAAGGCGGTGAACAAGTCGTTCAGCTTGCCGAGCAGGCCAGTAGTGCTCAACACCATGTACACCAGGAAGCTCGCCACCACCGTGACGATCGCCAGCGCGACCGCCGCGAGGAACGACAGCTTCACGGCGGACCAGAAGTCCACATAGACCAGGCGCAGACGCACCTGCTTGGAGCTGGTCTTGCTCGAGGACTTCTTGGCGAGCTTGTCGGCTACCGTGCTCATGCGTCAGTGTCACTTCCTTCGGGGCGCGAAGCGGGGGATTCTTCGGCGTCGGGGGTGTCGGCCGGGTCCTGCTCCTGGCGGAGCGCTCGCTCAGAGTTTCGGGCGATTGCGAGGATGCGATCTTCGTCGTCGGGACGGGCGAAAACCACTCCCATCGTGTCGCGACCCTTCGCAGGCACCTCGGCCACCGCAGAGCGTACCACCTTGCCACTGGCAAGAACCACCAAGACCTCGTCGTCCTCACCGACGATGAGGCCGCCCGCGAGAACACCGCGATCCTCGTTGAGCTTGGCCACCTTGATGCCCAAGCCGCCGCGTCCCTGCAGTCGGTACTGGTCGACGGCGGTGCGCTTGGCGTAGCCGCCCTCGGTCACCACGAACACGAACGCATCGTCCTTGGCCACGGATGCCGACAGCACCGTGTCGTCCTCACGGAACGACATCGCCTTCACACCCTCGGTCGAGCGGCCCATCGGACGCAGCGACTCATCGGTGGCGGTGAAGCGCAGCGACATCCCGTGACGCGAGATGAGCAGGATGTCGTCGGTCTCGTCGACGAGCAAGGCGCTGACGACCTCGTCGCCGTCCTCCTCGTCCTGCCCGCGCAGACGGATCGCGATGATGCCGCCCTGACGGTTGGTGTCGTACTCGCTGAGGAAGGTCTTCTTCACCTTGCCGTCGCGCGTCGCCAGCACCAGGTACTGGGCGACCTTGTAGTCGCGGATGTCGAGGATCTGCGCGATCTCTTCACCCGGCTGGAGCGCCAGAAGGTTCGCGACGTGCTGACCCTTGGCATCCCGACCCGCCTCCGGCACCTCGTAGGCCTTCGACCGGTAGACGCGGCCCTTCGTCGTGAAGAACAGCAGCCAGTGGTGCGTCGTCGTCACGAAGAAGTGCTCGACGATGTCGTCGGCACGAAGTTGCGCGCCCTTGACGCCCTTGCCGCCGCGGTGCTGCGAACGGTAGTTGTCGCTGCGCGTGCGCTTGAT
>CAUPYO010000018.1:0-12867 GCA_963515565.1 uncultured Microbacterium sp. | reverse complement strand
TCCTTGATGGTCGGGGCGTAGCGCTCCATGAAGCGCTCGCCCGAGGCGTTGCGCAAAATCGCGCCCTCACCGCGGGCGCCCTCGGTGAGGAGGATGCCGAGGCCGGCCAGACCGGTCGGGTGGAACTGGAAGAACTCGATGTCCTCCAGCGGCAGCCCCTTGCGCCACACGATGCCGACGCCGTCTCCGGTGAGGGTGTGGGCGTTGGAGGTGGTCTTGTAGATCTTGCCGAAGCCGCCGGTGGCGAAGATCACGGCCTTGGAGTGGAAGACGTGCAGGTCGCCGGTGGCGAGCTCGTACGCGACGACGCCGGCCACCTGAGTGTTGCCGTCGTCGTCCTTCACCGTGATCAGGTCGAGTGCGTAGTACTCGTTGAAGAAGTTGATGCCCAGCCGTACGCAGTTCTGGAACAGCGTCTGCAGGATCATGTGGCCGGTGCGGTCGGCCGCGTAGCACGCACGGCGCACGGGCGTCTTGCCGTGGTCGGCGGTGTGACCGCCGAAGCGTCGCTGGTCGATCTTTCCCTCGGGAGTGCGGTTGAAGGGAAGACCCATGTTCTCGAGGTCGATGACGGCGTCGATGGCCTCTCGGGCCAGGATCTCCGCGGCATCCTGGTCGACGAGGTAGTCGCCGCCCTTGACGGTGTCGAAGGTGTGCCACTCCCACGAGTCCTCTTCGACGTTCGCGAGGGCCGCAGCCATGCCGCCCTGCGCCGCACCGGTGTGCGAACGGGTGGGGTAGAGCTTCGTGATGACGGCGGTGCGTGCGCCCGGGCCGGCTTCGATCGCGGCGCGCATGCCGGCGCCGCCGGCGCCCACGATGACGATGTCGAACTCGTGGTAGTAGACGCCGTCCTTCAGAACGGCCTCGGGATGCTGGGTAGTCACGTCAGGGATGCCTTGTCTTCTACTCGTCGAGTTCGTTTGTCAGCGTGCGGCGCACATCTGGATGAGCCAGTCCGTCGTCGAGTTCTCCACGCCCAGGCACGGGTCGAAGGTGAACACGACGAGGGTGCCCAAGACGATGAGGAATGCCGCGGCGACCCAGAGGGCCCCCACCAGCACCTTGCGGGTGGTGGCGCCGATCACGTAGTCGTTCACGATGGTGCGCATGCCGTTGGCGCCGTGGATGAGGGCCAGCCACAGCATGAGGACGTCCCAGACCTGCCAGAACGGGCTCGCGAACTTGCCCGCGACGAAGGCGAAGTCGATGCCGTGGATGCCCTCGCCGAGCATGAGGTTCACGAAAAGGTGCCCGAAGATGAGCACGACCAAAAGCACGCCGGACACGCGCATGTAGATCCAGCCGACCTTCTCCAGGTTCGCGCCCTTCTTGCGCACCTGAGGGCTGCGGGGAGCGGGGATGGTCTGCTCGTTGCCGGGAGTCAGGGTGGACATCAGTGACCGCCTCCGATGTTCGACAGGACGATGGGGATGTGGCGGGCGGCGAACCCGCCGACGGTCACGACCCACAGGCCCAGCACGACCCACCACAGCTGACGCTGGTGGCGCGTCGCCCACGGCCAGAGGTCGACCGCGATGATGCGAAGGCCGTTGAAGGCGTGGTAGACGATGGCTGCGACCAGCGCTACTTCGCCGAAGCCCATGATGGGGTTCTTGTACGTGCCGATGACCGCGTCGTAGGCCTCGGGAGAGAGCCGGATCAGTGCGGTGTCGAGCACATGCACGAGCAGGAAGAAGAAGATGGCGACGCCGGTGATGCGGTGAAGCACCCACGACCACATGCCCTCGTTGCCGCGGTACAGCGTTCCGCGCGGCGACGACGATGTGGTCTGTGCTACCGACGGTGTGACGCGTGTGGGTGCTGACACGGTCGTCCTCCCTTGGTGTGAACGGACACCTCGGTACGGCGGGGGCAATCTTCGGCCCCGGGGTTCACAACGGCACTGGACCCTCGGCGTCGCACACAGGCGCACCCATATCCTAAGTCGGCGTTTGCGGCATGGGCGAGGAAGGCCACCCTAAGTTCTCTCGATATCAAGATATTCGGAATGAAACGGCCTTCTTGGCGAAACGGTGCCGTCACAGCGCGCCCGGTAGCCTGTTGGCATGGCCGATCCGATCGACGACTTCTACGCCGTGATCCCCGCGGGGGGTGTCGGCAGCCGCCTGTGGCCGCTCTCCCGCGCGGATGCGCCGAAATTCCTCCACGATCTGACCGGGTCGGGGCACTCGCTGCTGCGCGACACCTGGGATCGGCTGGCACCGTTGGCCGGCGCCGACCGCATCGCCGTGGTCACCGGTCGTGCACACCGGGCCGCCGTCGAGGAGCAGCTTCCCGGCATCCCCGATCGCAACGTCTTCCTCGAGTCCGAACCGCGTGACTCCGCCGCGGCGATCGGACTCGCGGCGGCTACCCTCCGGCGACGCGAGCCGGACGTGAACATCGGCTCGGGCGCCGCGGATCACGTGATCCGCGGGACCCGCGTCTTCGAGTTCGCGGTGCGCGACGCCGTGGAAGTCGCGCGCGACGGCTACATCTGCACGGTCGGCATCGCCCCGTCGGAGCCCGCGGTCGGCTTCGGATACATCAAACGCGGCACAGAGCTGATCATCGACGGCGCCCGAGACGCGTCGCTGGTCGAGCGCTTCGTCGAAAAGCCCGACCTCGAGACCGCCAAGAAGTACCTCGCCGATCGCGACTACCTCTGGAACGCCGGGATGTTCATCTCCCGCGCCGACGTGCTGCTGGCCGAGATAGAGGCGAACAACCCCGAGTTGCACGCCGGTCTGATCGAACTCGCCGACGCGTGGGATGACCGGGAGCGCCGCGGCCCCGCCGTCGATCGCATCTGGCCCAAGCTCCCCAAGATCGCGATCGACTACGTCGTCGCCGAGCCGGCCGCCGAGAAGGGCCGATTGGCCGTCGTTCCCGGCCACTTCGACTGGGACGACGTCGGCGACTTCGCCAGCCTCGCCAAGCTCAACAGCGGCGGACGCAAGAACGACCTGGCGATCCTCGGCGAGAACGCGCGCATCCTCTCCGATGCGGCCAGCGGCATCGTGGTCAGTCACACGACGCGCGTGATCAGCCTGATCGGCGTGAAGGACATCGTGGTCGTCGACACTCCCGACGCTTTGCTGGTCACCACCAGCGAGAACGCGCAGCGGGTGAAGGGCGTCGTCGACGCCCTCAAACTGACCGGTCGCGACGACGTCCTGTGACCGACACGCGTGGGGCAAGTTGCCGCGTGCGTGTCGGCTTCATTGCGTCTTTGTAACCTTTCGTGCGCATGGGAGTGTGCAGCGTGCAAATCCCACGTCACAGTGGGTAACTTCGATCCGTGCGCCCGCGAAATCCGCGGGTCTATCAATGTGGAGGCTGCATTGACCATCTCGACCACCAAGAAGCTCGTCGGCATCACAGCTGCCGCGGGTCTCATCTTCGCCCTTGCCGGTTGCGGCTCGGCACCGAACTCCGCGGCATCCGGCACCGCCGGCGCGACCGCAGCCGTGGCAGGCTTCAAGCCCTGCCTCGTGTCGGACAACGGCGGCTTCAACGACAAGTCGTTCAACGAGTCCGCCAAGAACGGCATGGATAAGGCCGCCGCCGAACTGGGCGTCAAGCCTCTCGAGGTCGAGTCGAAGTCGGAGAACGACTACAAGCCGAACATGGACGCGCTGCTGTCCGGTGGCTGCACCTTCATCGTGTCGGTCGGCTTCAAGCTCTCGGCCGCTACGGTCGAGGCCGCGAAGGCCAACCCGAACGTGAAGTTCGCGATCATCGATGACATGGCCGACGTCGACCAGGACGGCAAGACCGACGCGCCGAACATCAAGCCTCTCCTGTTCGACACCGCTCAGGCCGCCTATCTCGGTGGCTACGCCGCCGCCGCGTGGTCGCAGGCGTCGGGCGTCAACAAGGTCGGTACCTTCGGTGGTCTCCAGATCCCGCCGGTCACGATCTTCATGGACGGCTTCGTCGAAGGTGTGAAGAAGTACGACACCGACAAGGGTGCCAACGTGCAGTCCTTCGGATGGGATGCCGCCACGCAGAAGGGCTCGTTCACGGGCGACTTCAAGGCCAACGACACCGCCAAGCAGACCGCGCAGGGCATCCTCGACCAGGGCACCGATGTGATCCTGCCCGTCGGTGGACCGATCTACCTCTCGGCCAGCGCCGCGATCAAGGACAGCGGCAAGAGCACCGTCATGCTCGGTGTCGACTCCGACCTCGCCGTCGCCGACCCGTCGGTCGCCGACCAGATCCTCGTGTCGATCATGAAGCGCATCGACACCGCGGTCTCCACCGCCGTCGCGCAGGCCGCCGCCGACAAGTTCGACGCGACCCCGTACGTGGGAACCCTCGCCAACGAGGGTGTGGGACTGTCGTCCTTCCACGACTACGAGAGCAAGCTGCCGGCCGGTCTGCAGGATGAGCTCACGGCTCTGCAGGCGAAGATCATCAGCGGCGAGATCAAGGTGACCTCGCCCAGCTCGCCGAAGTAATCTCACGAGCACGAGAGCGGGGCGTTTCGCCATCGGCGGAGCGCCCCGCTCTCTTCTCGTGTCCGGCCACTCTGGATAGGGTCACACGTATGAAGCTTGAGTTGCGTGGCATCACGAAGCGGTTCGGATCGCTCGTCGCCAACGACCACATCGACGTCGTCGTCGAACCGGGGCAGATCCATGCCCTCCTCGGCGAGAACGGCGCCGGAAAGTCCACCCTGATGAACGTCCTGTACGGCCTCTACCGGGCCGACGAGGGCGAGATTCTCCTCGACGACGTCGTCCAGGATTTCCGGGGACCCGGTGACGCGATGGCCGCGGGCATCGGCATGGTGCATCAGCACTTCATGCTCATCCCCGTGTTCACCGTCGCCGAGAACGTCATGCTCGGTCACGAGCAGACCGGCGCGCTGGGCTCGCTCGATCTCGCCGCCGCGCGCGCCCATGTCCGCGCCGTCGCGGCACGATTCGGGTTCGCCGTCGACCCCGATGCGATCGTCGGCGATCTGCCGGTCGGTGTGCAGCAGCGCGTCGAGATCATCAAGGCGCTCTCCCGCGACGCGAAGGTGCTCGTGTTCGACGAGCCGACGGCGGTGCTCACCCCGCAGGAGACCGACGAGCTGATGACGATCATGCGCCAGCTGCGCGACGAAGGCACCGCGATCGTCTTCATCACCCACAAGCTGCGCGAAGTGCGCGCGGTCGCCGATCGCATCACGGTCATCCGCCTCGGCAAGGTCGTCGGCGAAGCCGACCCCAAGGCGTCGAACACCGAGCTCGCGTCGATGATGGTCGGCCGTCCCGTCGAGCTCACCGTGCACAAGGAACCGCCGCGCATCGGCACGGGGGGCCTCCAGGTGCGCGACCTGCGGGTGATCGGCGCCGACGGCGTCGTGCTCGTCGACGACATCAGCTTCGACGTCCGGCCGGGCGAGGTGCTCGCCATCGCCGGCGTGCAGGGCAACGGGCAGACCGAACTGGCGGAGGCCATCATGGGACTCGGTGCGCGTACGACCGGATCCATCCGCCTCGACAGTGCCGAACTGCTCGGACGCAGCGTCAGCCAGGTGCTCGGCAGCGGCGTCGGCTTCGTTCCGGAAGATCGTGGCGAGGACGGGCTGGTCGGGGCGTTCTCCGTCGCCGAGAACCTCATCCTCGATCGTTCGGACGACCCCGAGTTCTCGCGCTACGGCACGATCCGACGCGGTGTGCTCGACGGCTTCGCCCGCGATCGCATCGCCGAGTTCGACATCCGCACGCAGGGCCCCGCGCAGCACGCCGGGTCGCTCTCGGGCGGCAACCAGCAGAAGGTCGTCATCGCCCGCGAACTGAGCCGCTCTCTGAAGCTGTTCCTCGCGTCGCAGCCGACCCGCGGCGTCGACGTCGGCTCGATCGAGTTCATTCACAAACGCATCATCGAGACGCGCGACGAGGGCATTCCGGTCATCGTCGTGTCGACCGAGCTCGACGAGGTGGTCGCCCTCGCCGACCGCATCCTCGTGATGTACCGCGGGCGCATCGTGGGCATCGTGCCGGCCGATACGCCGCGCGACGTTCTCGGCCTGATGATGGCCGGCGAGAACCCGACGGAGGATGCCGCGTGAGCACCACGACCGAACCTGCACCCGCGGCATCCGGACCGGCGGTACCCGCCCCGCCGACCGCGAACCGCGTCATGACCGAGATCCTGCGCGGCAACGTGATGACCACCGTGCTCGCCGTCGTGCTGGCGCTGATCGTCGGCGGCATCCTGATCGCCGTCACCAACCCGGAGGTGCAGGCGACCGCGGGCTACTTCTTCGCGCGTCCCGGTGACATGCTCTCCGCGGCATGGACCGCCGTGGCCGGGGCCTACACCGCGCTGTTCACCGGCTCGGTGTTCAATCCCAGCGCCCCCGATTTCGCGACCGCCATCCGCCCCTTGGCCAACACCCTCGGCTTCGCGACGCCGCTCATCGCCGCGGCGCTGGGCATCGCGGTCGCGTTCCGCGTCGGTCTGTTCAACATCGGCGCGCGCGGCCAGATGCTCATCGCCTGTGCGGCGGCAGCGCTGGTCACGTTCCAGCTCGACCTGCCCGCGATCATCCAGGTGCCGCTGACGCTCATCGTCGGCATCATCGGCGGAGCACTGTGGGGAGGACTCGTCGGCCTGCTGAAGGCGCGCACCGGAGCGCACGAAGTCATCCTCACGATCATGCTGAACTACATCGCGTTCTACCTGGTGTCCTGGATGGTGCGCGTTCCGGAGCTGCTGCAAAAGCCCGACAACATCCAGCCGATCAGTCGCGCGACTCCCGAGAGCGCACGGTTCCCGTTGCTGTTCGGCGAGCAGTTCAACCAGCTCAACTGGGGCTTCGTGATCGTCATCTTCGCGACGGTGTTCGTGTGGTGGCTGGTCGAGCGGTCGAGCCTCGGCTTCCGCATGCGCGCCGTGGGGGAGAACCCTCATGCGGCACGCGCGGCGGGCATCAGTGTTCCGCGTATCTACATCTACGCCATGCTCTTCGCGGGCGCGCTCGCCGGTGTCGCGGGCATGTGCCAGATCCAGGGAACCGTCACGAGCGGCTTCGACGGTGGCATCGATGCCGGCATCGGCTTCAACGCCATCACGGTCGCCCTCCTCGGCCGCAGCCGCGCGTGGGGCACATTCTGGGCGGGCATCCTCTTCGGCGCGCTGAAGGCCGGCTCGTTCCCGATGCAGGCCCTGCAACAGATTCCGGTGGACATCGTGCTCGTCGTCCAGTCTCTGATCGTGCTGTTCATCGCCGCCCCGCCGCTGATCCGTACGATCTTCTTCCTGCCGAAGGACGATGCCGAGCTCTCGCCGCGGGCCCGCGCCCGTCGCGCGCGCCGACGTCTGCGCGATCAGCACACCGATACCCAGAGCGACGACAAGGCGGTGGCAGCATGACTGCGACGGTGATCGACTCCGGCATCGATGAGCCGACCGTCGTCAAGGTGCGCTCGCTCAAGGTGCCCGTCACGCTCCTCGTGCTCGCGGGCCTGCTCGGCCTGCTCTTCCTTCTCGCCCCGCGCACGGGGATGACCACGTACCGCCTGGCTGACGCGGGCGCGGCGATCGCCCTCGGTGACGTCGATGTTCCCGCCCTGCCCGTGGTCTGGACCGCGTGGGTGCTGGCGGCTGTGCTGGCGGTGTGGTCGCTGCTGCGCGCTCGCCAATACCGGCGCATCGCACTGTGGTTGCCGATCGTCTACGCCCTGCTCGCCATGGTCGCCTTCCTCACGTGGGCGGGCGCCGGGGCATCGGGTGCCATTACCCTCGTCGGCCTGCTCGGCGGATCGATCTCGCTCGCCGTGCCCCTCGTCTTCGGGGCCCTGGGTGGCGTGATCGGCGAGCGGGTGGGCGTTGTCAACGTGGCCATCGAGGGCCAGTTTTTGCTTGGCGCGTTCACGGCGACCGTGCTCTCCAGCATCACCGGAAACCCGTTCGTCGGGCTCATCGGCGCCATGTTCGGCGGCGTGGTGGTGGCCTTCGCGCTGGCCGCGTTCTCGATCAAGTACATCGTCGATCAGGTGATCGTCGGCGTCGTGCTGAACGTGTTCGTCTCGGGCCTCACCGGCTTCCTCTACGGCGTGATGCTGGCGCCGAACACGCAGACGCTGAACAACCCGGCGCGCTTCGACCTCATCAAGATCCCGATCCTCGGCGACATCCCCGTCATCGGACCGGCGCTGTTCAACCAGACCTTCCTGGTCTACTTCATGATCATCGTCGTCATCGTCGTGACCTGGGGCCTCTACCGCACCCGCTGGGGCCTGCGCCTTCGCGCTGTCGGCGAGCACCCGCAGGCAGCGGACACCGTGGGCATCAAGGTGAACGCCACGCGCTTCTGGAACGTGCTGCTCGCCGGTGCGATCGCCGGTATGGGCGGGGCGTACTTCACGCTCGTATCGGTGCCGCAGTTCACGAAGGACATGACCGCGGGACTCGGCTACATCGCCCTGGCCGCCGTCATCTTCGGTCGGTGGGACCCGGTGCGGGCCACCCTCGCCGCGCTGCTGTTCGGATTCGCGACCAACCTACAGAACCTGCTGACGGTGCTGAAGACGCCGATCCCCAGCGAGTTCATGCTCATGCTGCCGTACGTTGTGACGATCCTCGCGGTGGTCGGCTTCGCCGGCCAGATCCGGGGTCCCGCGGCATCCGGCAAGCCCTACATCAAGGAGTGACCTCTCACATGACCGACATCGACTGGGATGAGCTTCGTGCCGTCGCCACCGACGCGATGCAGCGCGCCTACGCGCCCTACTCCCGATACCGGGTGGGGGCGGCGGCGCTGGTCAGCGATGGCCGTATCGTGTCGGGGTGCAACGTCGAGAACGCGTCGTACGGTGTGGGCCTGTGCGCCGAGTGCGCGCTGGTGGGTGATCTGCACATGTCCGGCGGCGGCCAGCTGGTCGCCTTCGTCTGCGTCAACAACGACGGCCAGACGATCATGCCGTGCGGCCGGTGCCGCCAGCTGCTGAACGAGTTCGCCCTTCCCGGGATGCTGCTCGAGACCGTCTCCGGCATCCGGACCATCGACGAGGTGCTTCCCGACGCCTTCGGCCCGCGCGACCTCGAGGAGGTGTCGCGATGAGCGCCACGAGCTCGGCAGCGGCCGTCGAGCCGTTCGACGCGGTGGATGTCATCCGCACCAAGCGCGACGGCGGCGCCGTGTCCGAAGATGCGCTGCGTTGGATGATCGACGCCTACACGCGCGAGTACGTCGCCGACTCGCAGATGGCTGCGTTCGCGATGGCCGTGCTGCTCAACGGCATGACGCGCGATGAGATCCGCGTGATGACCGATGCGATGATCGCGTCGGGGGAGCGGATGAGCTTCTCCGGTCTCGGCAAGCGCACCGTCGACAAGCATTCCACCGGCGGCGTGGGAGACAAGATCACGCTCCCGCTCGCACCGCTGGTCGCCGCGTTCGGCGTCGCGGTGCCGCAGCTTTCGGGCCGGGGCCTCGGCCACACCGGCGGAACGCTCGACAAGCTCGAGTCGATCGCCGGCTGGCGTGCGGCGCTGTCGAACGACGAGATGTTCGCCCAGCTGCGCGACGTCGGCGCCGTGATCTGCGCGGCCGGATCGGGGCTGGCGCCCGCCGACAAGCGGCTTTACGCCTTGCGCGATGTCACCGGCACCGTCGAGGCCATCCCGCTGATCGCCTCGAGCATCATGTCGAAGAAGATCGCCGAGGGCACCGACGCGCTCGTGCTCGACGTGAAGTTCGGCTCCGGCGCGTTCATGCGCGACGTCGACAAGGCGCGCGAGCTCGCCCGCACCATGGTCGCCCTCGGCGCCGACTCGGGAGTGGCCACGACGGCGCTGCTGACCGACATGAACACACCTCTGGGGCTTGCGATCGGCAACGCCAACGAGGTGCGCGAATCGGTCGAGGTGCTCGCCGGCGGCGGTCCCGCCGACATCGTGGAGCTGACCGTGGCGCTCGCGCGCGAAATGTTGGCGCTGGCCGGTCAGCCCGACGCCGATGTCGAGGCGGCGCTGCGCGACGGCCGGGCCATGGATGCCTGGCGCGACATGATCCGCGCGCAGGACGGCGACCCCGATGCGCCGCTGCCGACCCCCCGGGAAACCCACACGGTGACCGCTTCGCGTGACGGCGTGATCACGCGGCTCGAGGCGCTGCCGTTCGGCATCGCCGCTTGGCGCCTCGGCGCGGGACGCGCGCGGGCGCAGGATCCGGTGATCCACGCGGCGGGCATCGATCTGCATGTCAAGCCGGGGGCGACTGTCACCGCCGGACAGCCCCTGTTCACCATTCTCGCCGATGATGAGAACCGCTTCGAGCGCGCCCTGGGTGCACTCGAAGGAGCGTGGGAGATCGGCACGGATGCCCCGGCATCCACTCCCTTGGTTCTCGAACGCATCACCGCCTGACCCTCTCCACCCCCACCCGAAGGAAGCCCTCATGGCCATCGACTCGTCCGCAGACCCGAAGCTCGAGGGTGTCTCGATCCGGTCGCTCCCGAAGGTGTCGCTCCACGACCACCTCGACGGCGCACTGCGCCCTCAGACGATCATCGAGTTGGCAGACGAGATCGGTCTCGAGGTACCCTCGACCGACGCCGGCGAGCTCGCCGACTGGTTCGAGGACCAGAGCGACTCCGGCTCCCTCGTCGAGTACCTGAAGACCTTCGACCTCACGACGGCGGTCATGCAGAGCGCCGAGGGGCTGCGCCGGGTCGCGAAGGAGTTCGTCGAAGACCTCGCCGCCGACGGCGTGATCTACGGCGAGGTGCGGTGGGCTCCCGAGCAGCACCTTTCCGGTGGACTCTCTCTTGAACAGGCCGTCGAAGCCGTGCAGGAGGGTATCGAAGAGGCCGAGGAAGCCGTCGACCGTTCGGGTCGCGACATCCGCGTCGGTCAGCTGATCACCGCGATGCGTCACGCCGATCGCTCGCTCGAGATCGCCCAGCTCGCCGTCGCGTTCCGCGGTCGCGGTGCGGTCGGTTTCGACATCGCCGGCGCCGAGGACGGATTCCCGGCATCGCGCCACCGCGACGCGTTCGACTACCTGGCATCCGAGTTCTTCCCGGTGACGGTGCACGCCGGTGAGGCTGCCGGTCTCGACTCGATCCGTTCCGCGCTGATCGACGGACGGGCGCTGCGCCTCGGGCACGGGGTGCGCATCGCCGAGGACCTCGAGGTCGTGCAGCAGAAGGGCGACGAGGTATTGGTGACCTTCGGCGACCTGGCGCGCTGGGTGCGCGACCGGGAGATTCCGCTGGAGCTCTCGCCCTCGTCGAACCTGCAGACCGGTGCGATCGCCGCGTGGGGCACCAGCCTCGAAGACCACCCGTTCGATCTCCTCTACCAGCTCGGCTTCGCCGTGACGGTGAACGTCGACAACCGCACGATGAGCCGCACCTCGCTCACGCGCGAGCTGGCACTGCTGGCCGAGACCTTCGACTACCGGCTGGACGACCTCGAGGCCTTCCAGCTCAACGCCGCCGCCGGTGCATTCCTGTCGGTGGAGGAGCGCGAGGAGCTCATCGAGCTCATCGGAGAGGGTTTCGACGCCTGAGCCGCGTTCGCGCGGGCTGGGCCGGGTTGGGTTGGGCCGGGCTTGGCCGGGCTTGGCCGGCGTGGGTTGGCTGTTGGCTGCTGACGTCGTGTCCCGTCGCGAGCGGGTGGCTGCGGCGTCCCGAACTCCTCCAACCTCAACCGATCAGGTGCGCGCGGGCACCCGAACCGTCGTCCGTGACCGTCCTGGAGGAGTTCGGTCCGCCTGCTCGACGTGAGCGTCCAGCACGTCGCGAATCGCGTCGACCATCTCGTCGTAAGCGAAGAGGATGTCTTCGGCGAGCGGCCGAATCGTCGTGTAACCGCGCCGGGCGGCGGCCAGGTCGCGCCGGAGATCTCGGCGTCGCGCAGACCAGTCGGAATGAAATGTGCGACTGTCGCATTCGATGATCAGCCACCCGTTGACCAGCAGGTCGACGCGACCGACACCGTCGACGTCGACCTGCACTTCTACCCGGTGCCCCATGCCCCGAATCAGCAGCCGCATCAGCGACTCCGTGCCCGCCTCGCTCCTCGGCTCCAGGAGCGGACGGAGGGCGCGGTACTGCGCAGGAAGCAGGGAGAACACCTCACCGATTCCGGTCGCGTCGACGACTCCGTGGTGCCACGCAGAATCGAGGGTCGCGATGGCGTCCCGAGGTCGCTGGCACCGGACAGCTTCAACGAGCGCACCGATGATCGGTGCGCACAGCGACGCACCGCCTCCGTCACCGGGAGTGCGCCAGTGGGCGACGACGTCTGGTCGGCGCCGGGGGAGTCGGCTGCGTCCGCGATCGATGTGAACGTGCAGAGTCGATGTCTCGCGAACGAAGACTCCCAGCAACGACAGCAGAGATATACACCCCAGTCGGGCGCCGAGTCTGGCCGCAGTTACAAGCATCGGCGCGGTGTCGGCAACGACATAAACTCCGCGGCGCACCCTGAGAACGCGTCCGGCTTCTTCGGCACGCCTCAGCATCCGCTTCGTCACGCCGTTGCTTCTCAGCTCAGCGGTCGTCCACTGGCGCTGGTTCAGGAAGTCTGCGGTCTGGGCAGAGCGATCTTTCGGGTCCATCGCCGCATCTCACCGCGCGCAGAGATGCGGTGGAGGCCCGCCCGCGGGATCGGTGGACGAAACTTCTCGGCACGCCGTTGTGGAAGAGGCGATGCGCCGAACTCCTCCAACGTCGCCGCGACGCGCATGAATGTGGCAATTCCCGGCCGCCCGGCGCGTGAAATGGCGGAGTCGAGGAGGGCTGGGCGACCGCACTCATGGGCGTCGCGATCAGTCGCCGTCATCCCCGACCCGCGGCCTCAACTCCGCCATGTCGGCGCGACGAGACCCGAAATCTGTAACCTTGCGGC
>CAUPYO010000017.1:0-13097 GCA_963515565.1 uncultured Microbacterium sp. | reverse complement strand
TCATGACACAGCACCCGACCGCACACCCGGCATCCGACGGGCCGGCGTGGACCCCCGACCCCGACGTCGTGAAGGACAGCAGGATCATGGCCTTCACCCGCCAAGTCGAAGCGGACCACCACATCGCACTGCCCGACTACGACAGCCTGTGGGCGTGGTCGGTCGACAAGCTCTCCGACTTCTGGGCCGAGTTGTGGACGTTCTTCGACATGCGATCCGCGACCCCGTACGGGGAGGTCGTCGACTCGCTGCGGATGCCGGGCGCGCGCTGGTTCGCCGGCGCGCGGCTGAACTACGTCAGCCACGTCTTCCGCGAGCGACACCCGAGCGAGGTCGCGATCGTCGAGGTCTCCGAGAGCGGCCCCTCGACCGAGATCACCTGGCTCGACCTGGAACGCCGCGTCGCCGACGTGGCGCACACCCTCCGCACGCTCGGCGTCGCGGCGGGCGACCGCGTCGCGGGATACGTGTCGAACGACGCGGCCGCGATCGTGGCGTTCCTTGCCACGGCATCCCTCGGTGCGGTGTGGTCCTGCTGCGGAACCGACTATGCGTCGGACGCCGCCGCCAAGCGGCTCTCCCAACTGGAACCGAAGGTCCTCGTCGCCGCAGACGGCTACCGCTTCGGCGGCAAGCTGTTCGACCGCCGGGCGGAGGCCGTCACCCTGGCGAGAAAGCTCCCGACCGTCGAGCACGTCGTGCACATCGCCCACGTCGGCCTGGACACGCCGACCTATGCCGTGCCCACGGTCGCCTGGGACACCATCGCGGCATCCGAGCAGAAGCTACAGCCGCTCCCGGTCCCGTTCGACCACCCGCTCTGGGTGCTCTACTCCTCGGGGACGACCGGCGTCCCGAAGGGCATCGTCCACGGGCACGGCGGGATCACGATCGACGCCCAGAAGAACCTCGGCCTCCAGATGGACATGACGGCGGACGACCGGCTCTTCTGGTACACCTCTCCGAACTGGATGATGTGGAACTTCGTCGTCAACGCGTTGCTGCTGGGTGCGTCCATCGTCGTCTACGACGGGAGTCCGACCTACCCGTCGGTGGGACGGCTCTGGGAGATCGCCGACGAGCACGACGCGACCATCCTGGGCGCGAGTCCGGGCTACCTCCAGGCCTGCGAACGCGGCGACTACCGCGTGCCGCCCTCGCCGCAGCTCCGCATGCTCGGCGCCACCGGCTCCCCGGTCCCCCCGAGCGCGTTCGCGTGGGTGCGCGCCCAGCTCGGCGGACGGATTCCGCTCGTTTCCATGTCGGGCGGAACCGACATCTGCTCCGCGTTGGCGTCGGGGGCGGCGAACAAGGCGATCTGGCCGGGCGAGCTCCCCGCTCGAGCACTGGGGATGGCGGTGGAGACGTGGGACGAGGCCGGCCACCCGGTGGAGGGCAGGGTGGGCGAGCTGGTCGTCACGAAACCCATGCCGTCGATGCCGGTGATGCTCTGGAACGATGCCGATGGGAGCAAGTACTACGCCGCCTACTTCGACGTCTTCCCGGGCGTGTGGCGCCATGGCGACTGGGCGACCATCACCGAGCACGGATCGGTCATCATCCACGGCCGCTCCGACGCCACGCTCAACAGGTTCGGCGTGCGGCTGGGAAGCAGCGACATCTACGACATCGTGGAGCGCCAACCCGGCATCACCGAGTCTCTGGTCGTCGGCATCGAGTTGCCCGAGGGCGGCTACTGGATGCCCCTGTTCGTCGTCCTCGAACCCGGCACCGTGCTGGATGACGCGATGCGCGCGTCGATCGCCGCGGCCATTCGCGTGGCCGCCTCGCCCCGGCACGTCCCCGACGAGATCATCGCCGTGCCCGCCATCCCGCACACGCGCACGGGGAAGAAGCTCGAGGTGCCGATCAAGCGCATCCTCCAGGGAACACCGCCCGAGCAGGCCGTCAGCCGGGACGCCGTCGACGACGCGTCGGCGCTGGACGGCTTCGCCGCCTGGAGCATCTCCCGCGCGGGAGCAGCTGTCGGCACGTAGCCGGAACGGCGCCGCTTCCCGCGTCGAGTTGCGCGTCACTCTTCCGCGTCGGGCGATCCGGGCCGCATGGCGGGGATGTCCCAGTGCTCCACGATTCGTCCGTCGACCAGGCGGAAGATGTCCACGCCGAAGCCCGCCTGATCTCCGACATGCACGCGCTCGAGGAACCAGACGAGGTCACCCTCGGCGACGGTCGCGATGACCGTGAAGCTCGGCCGGAAGTGCTCGGGGAGGCCGCCGACCTCCTCGAGCGAACGGCGAAGCGCCTCGGTGCCGTCGGGGATCACCTCGTTGTGCTGCAGGTAGACGTCGCCCCAGTGGTCGGCGACGACGCTCTGATCGAACTCGAGGAAGCGAGCGAACGCCACCGAGGCGACCTCGCGGTTGGTCGCGGTCAGAGTGTCCGGCGAGGAGCCGTTGGCATCACCGGCGGGGTAGGCATCGCTGAACACAGACCTGCCGCTGACCGTGCTCGACGGCACGACGACGTCGAGCTGCCAGCGCTCCGCGACCCGATCGCCGTCGAAGCGGAAGAACTCGCACCAGGACTCGCCGCTGAACTCATCGCGCGGATCCGTGGAGGCGTGCCAGTGCACGGCCACGAACTGCCCATCTGCCGCGACTCGCTTCACGGTGGCGACGACGCCCGGAATCCGCTCCTGCAGTTCGAGGTAACTCTCGCGCGCACCGGCGGGCCCGTCCGCGAGGGGGCCGGAGGAGCGGTGATGACGGGCATCCGGCCAGAAGGTCGACTCGAGGATGTCGCCGCCCTCACCCTCGAAGCCCCCGCCCTCGATCCCCCCGGCCGTCAGGGCCGCGAAGAGGCGCAGGATCGACTGGCGTCGGCGTTCGAGTTCGCGCATGAGGTGACATCTCCGGTCGTGATCCGAGGGGACGAGCGAGCCCAGGGTACCCCAGACGATTTGATCATTGTCGGTTTCCACGGCGGCGGTCTGTGGTCGGACTATTATCGAGGTCACGAGAGAGTTCACGCGACCCCCGCGCGACCACGGGCTCGGGCGGCAAGGAGTGACACATGGGTGACGTCAAGCTGGAGCCCGTCCGCAGGCCCCGCCAGCAGGTGGAGCACCAGTTGCGCGAAGCGATCCTTGCGTCCGAGTTCGCGCACGGCGACCGCCTCCCGACGGAAGCGGACCTCGCCGAGAGCTTCGGCGTCAGCCGGTCGACCGTGCGCGAGGCCCTCCGATCCCTCGTCGCCGAGGGACTCATCACGAAGGCGCGCGGCTCCAGTGGGGGCAGCTTCGTGCAGTCGCCCGATCACGACTCGCTGCGGGTTCTCCTCAGCGACACCATGGGGACGATCCTGAGCCTGGGAGCGGTCTCCTTCGATGACGTCTCCACCGTCCGCGACATGCTCGAGGTACCGGCCGCGCGATTCGCGGCCGCGCATCGCAGCACCGAGGACCTCGACGCACTCGCCGACGTCCTCGAGCGTCAGCGCACCACCACGGTTCAGGACCCCCTCGTGCCCGAACTCGACGTCTCGTTCCACGGGGCGATCGCCGCCGCATCCGGCAATCGCGCGCTCTCGGCATTCGTGTCCGCGCTGCACCGCACGACCCAACCCGTGACCTTCCTCCGCCTCGGCCCCGCGGAGGGTCGGGAGACCGTGCTCCAGCACATGGCGATCTTCGACGCGATCCGGGACCAGGACGTGGACGGCGCTGCGGCGGCCATGAGCACTCACTTGCACTACGTCCGTCAGCTCTCGCGGTAATACATCCGATATTCACCCGAAAATCTTGACAACGAGTATCGTCCGACATTATCGTCGGCGTACTCGAGTCGTCGATCGTCGTGGTGCGAGCACCCGTTAGCCGAGCCCCGGCGCTCCCGGATCGAGTACTGCCTCCGCACCGTCGCGCGAGGCATGAGCACGAACTCAGGAGCGCACGATGCGAATCTTCTCCACCCGACTCTCCCTCGTCGCCGTCTCGGCCGTGGCACTGGCGCTCGTCATCTCCGGATGCGCACCCGCCGGCACCAGCGACAGCCCGAGCGCCGGAGCATCCGGAGGCGTGGATTCCAGCCAGATCAACGCGATCCTGGCGCCCTACGTGGGCCAGGCGAGCGCCTTCCCCGTCGACGAGCCGCTCACCACGAAGCCGACAGGCAAGACCATCGCGTACCTGCAGTGCGCCACCCCCTTCTGCTCGATCTTCGCCGACCTGCTGGCTCCCGCCGCGGAGGCCATCGGCGCGAAACTGACCGTCACCAAGGCCGACTCCAGCGCGAGCGGACTGCAGCGGGCGGCCGAGACGATCATCAGCCAGAACCCCGACGCCGTGATCGTCGCCGGGACCGACCCGGCGGCCATCAAGAACCAGCTCGCGACGCTGGATGCCTCCAAGATCCCCGTGCTGTCCAACGGTGCGATCGATGCGGCGTCCTACGGGATCGACGTGGGGTTCAACGACACCGCCGCGATGGAAGTGGTCGGCAGCGTGCTCGCCGCCTGGGCCGTCAAGGAACGGGGCACCGACGCGAACGCCGTGTTCTACAACACACCGGAGCTCGTGTTCTCGGGGAAGATCCAAGAGGCGTTCACCTCCACCTACACGACGCTGTGCCCGAACTGCGTGGTGCGGGTGAAGGACATTCCCGTCGCGTCGATCGGCAGCACCGCGCCGGCCGCGGTCGTCAGCGACCTGCAGGCCAACCCCGACACGAACGTCGCGGTCTTCGCCACCGAGGAGGCGGCCACGGGCCTCCCCGCCCAGCTGAAGGTCGCGGGGCTCGCCGATCAGGTGCTGGTGAACGGCTTCGGTGCCACTCCCGCCCAGCTCGAGGAGATCCAGAACGGGCAACTCGCCGGCTCTATGGCGGTCGATGTCCCCGTCATCATGTGGAGCCTCGTGGATGCTGCGGCGCGCTTGATGACGGGCCAGCAGCTGACGGCGGGAGAGAAGGCCGGCATCCCGCCGCTCGAACTCGTCGATGCCGCAGCCCTCAAGGGCAAGGACGTCACCAACGGCTACTCGGCATACCCGGATTTCGCCCAGCGGTTCGCCACGCTGTGGAGCGGCTCCTCGGGCAACTGAGGCCATGCCCGCATCCACCAGCGACCCTCTCCTGCGGGTCCGAAATCTCAGCAAGACGTTCCCGGGCCTGACCGCACTCGATCGCGTCGACGTGACGGTGCACGCCGGCGAGATCGTGGCGCTCGTCGGCCAGAACGGGTCGGGCAAGTCCACTCTCGTCAAGACGCTCGCCGGCTTGTACGCGCCCGACCACGGCAGCCTGATCGAGCTGTTGCCGGGGGCCGACGGGTCGGGTCCTGCGCCGAAGCTCTACTTCATCCATCAAGACTTGGGACTCATCCCCACCTTGAGCGCCATCGAGAACCTCGATCTGGGCAAGCCCCACCCGCTGGGCGGGCTGGTGCCGACACATGTGCGACGGGAGCGCCGGCACGCTCGCGAACTGATTCGCGAACTGGGCGCCTCCATCGATGTGGACGCTGCGGTGCAGCAGCTCTCCGCCAGCGAGCGCGCGATCATCGCGATCGTGCGCGCTCTGGACGGATGGGTGGGGCGCCGCCACGTCCTGGTGTTGGACGAGCCGACCGCCGCACTGCCTTCGCACGAAGCGGAGAAGCTCTTCTCCGCCGTGCGACAGGTGGCGGCGCGGGGTGCCGGGGTGGTCTTCATCTCCCATCATCTCGATGAGGTGACCCGGCTCGCCGACCGGGTCGTCGCGCTGCGGGGAGGGCGGGTCGTCGCCGACGAACCCATCGAGAGCGTCGACCGAGCCGCGCTCGTGAGAATGATCGTCGGCCACGAACTGTCCGCCGCGGAGTCCACCGCTCGCGAACTCGGCGATGTCGCTCTGGAGATCACCGACCTCCACGGAGACGACGTCGACGGGGTGAGCCTGGCGGTCCGCGCGGGTGAGATCGTCGGCGTCACCGGCATCATCGGCTCCGGGCGCGAGGAGCTGGCTTCTCTCGTCTTCGGTCAGACCCCTGCGCACGCCGGATCGATCCGTGTCCACGGGCATTCCGTCCCGCGGGGACGGCCGCGCGCGTCGATCGCCGCGGGTGTCGGCTTCGTCCCCGCGGACCGGCCGGCGCTGGGCGCCGTGATGACGCTCACGGCGAAGGAGAACCTCACCCTGCCCGCACTGCGATCTCTCACCGGCGCACTCGGCTCGATCGGTCTGCGCCGGGAGCAACGGGAGGCCGACACCTGGGCCCGAGAGGTCGAACTCGAGCCTCGCAATGTCAACCGCCCGCTGAATCTGTTCAGCGGCGGAAACCAGCAGAAGATCGTCCTCGCCAAGTGGCTGCGAATCTCGCCCCGGGTGCTGCTGCTCGACGAACCCTCTCAAGGAGTCGACGTCGGCGCCAAAGCCGCGCTCTACGCACTGATCCGCCGAGCCGCCGAGAGCGGGGCCGCAGTCCTCGTCTGTTCGTCGGACACCGAGGAGCTCGCGGCGCTGTCCGACCGCGTTCTGGTCATGCGGGACGGCCGGGTGGTCTCCGAAGTCGCCGGCGCCGAGCTGACCGAAGAGGCGTTGCTCGGCGATGCCCATTCCGTTCCGTCCGATTCGAAAGATCTGTGAGCACGACAATGACCGGAGTCCAGGAAACGAAGAGCGCGCCGACGGCAGAGTCCGCACCCGCGCCCAGCCCCCGATCGCGCAAGCCCATCCGGTGGTACTCGTTCCGAAACATCAGCGCGATCTATCTCTTCCTCGTCATCTTCGTGGTCTTCAGCCTCTGGGTTCCCCGAACATTCCTGAACGCCAACACGTGGCGATCTCTGTTCGACACCGAGGCGCTCACGGCGATCGTGGCGATCGGCCTGACGATCTCGTTGGCGGCGGGCGTCTTCGACCTCGCCATCGGCTTGCAAGTGGGCCTTGCGGGCATCATCGTGGCGAAGCTCCTCTCCGCCTTCTCGCTGCCGATCCCGGTCGCGATCCTGATCACGATCGTCGTATCCGCGCTCGTCGGGCTCATCAGCGGCCTGCTCGTCGTCCGGCTGCGCATAGATTCCTTCATCGCGACCCTCGCTCTCGCCTCCGTGCTCACGGCGGCCGTCCAGTGGGTCTCCGGCGGACAGCAGATCCTGAACCTCAGCGCGGACTTCCAAGCGCTGGGAACGAGCGACATCCTGGGAATCACGCTGCCGGTGTGGGCCATGGTGATCGTCGCCCTCCTCGCCTGGTACGTGCTCGACCGCACACCGGCGGGCCGGCATGTCTACGCCACGGGAGGAAACCCCGCTGCGGCGCGCCTTGCGGGAGTGTCCGTGGGCAGGGTCACGATCGTCAGCCTCATCGTCGGCGGTGTGATCGCCTCCGTGGCCGGAATCCTCTTCTCGTCGCGAATCGGTGTGGGCGACCCCACGATCGGACCCGCCTTCCTGCTGCCGGCCTTCGCCGCAGCGACACTGGGCTCGACGCAGTTCCGCTCGGGTCGCTACAACATCCTCGGCACGTTGGTGTCGGTGTATGTGCTCGCCGTGGGCAGCAAGGGCCTGCAGCTGGCAGGCGCGCCGACGTGGATTCCCGACCTCTTCAACGGTCTGGCGATCATCCTCGCGGTGAGCCTGGCCAAGTGGGAGGGCCGGTCTCTTCGGGCGATCGCCGTGCGACGCAGGCTTGCTGATTCCCGCCACTGAGCGGAACTCGATTGTGTGGTTAATTACCTCCTGGTAGTATGTCCAACATTCGCCATAGTGCCAGTCCCCACAAGGAGGTGGGTCAGTGATGACCGCAACCGGAACGATTTCTGAACTCGGCTACGTGAGCCTCGGGACGCGTGATCTGAAGGCGTCGATCGATCATGCCGAGAAGTTCCTCGGATTGCGTGTCACCGAGACCACCGCCACCAAGGCCTACCTCGCCGCGCAGGACACGCACCACGAGCTGGTCTACGTCAAAGCCGAGCAGGACGGCGCCGATCACTTCGGACTGCTCGCCCCGAACTCCGATGAGCTCGCCGCGATCCGCGAGAAGGTCGCACGCGCCGGGTACCGCGTGCTGGCCGAGCAGCCGATCGAGGAGTACGCGAGGGCCGGCTTCGCGTTCGTCGGGCCCGAGGGGTACACCTGGCACGTGCACGAGGCCGTGGATCGCTTCGACGTGCGTGCCGGCGGCGTCGGCGTCGACCGTTTCGGACACATCAATCTCAAGGTCAAGGACTCGATCGCGCAGCGCGACTTCCTCGTCGACATCTTCGGCCTGAAGGTGTCGGACCAGATCGGTGATGATGTCGCCTTCTTCCTGCGGTGCAACACCGACAATCACGGCATCGCGGTCATGAAGCGACCGGATGTCGCCCTTCACCACCACGCCTGGCAGGTGCAGAGCATCGCCGATCTCGGCCGGCTCGGAGACCGTCTGATCGCGAACGGATCGCGCCTCGTCTGGGGTCCGGTCCGCCACGGCGCGGGACACAACATCGCGGCGTACTACCTCGAGCCCGCGGGCGCGATCGTCGAGGTCTACGCGGAGATGGAGCAGATCTTCAACCCCGACCGCGGCATCATGCACTGGGATCCCGAGGACCTGCGCTGGATCAACCAGTGGGATGGACAGATTCCGGAGATGCTGCAGTACGGCATGGCGCCGGTGTCGCGTTGATCGCCGCACGACGCACGACGGAGACCTCGAAATGACCGATGCAGTGATCGTCGCGATCGGGCGTTCGCCCATCGCACGGGCACGCAAGGGCGGCCTGGTCGACGTGCGGGCGGATGAGATCGCGACCCAGGTCTTTCAGGGTGTGCTCGCTCAGGTGCCGCAGCTCGATCCCACCAAGCTCGAGGATCTTTACCTCGGTGTCTCTGAGCCGAGCGGCGAGCAGGGGTTCAACCTCGCGCGTCAGGTCGCCGTGCTCCTCGGGCTCGACGCTCTACCCGGCACGACGGCCAATCGCTTCTGCGCCTCGTCGCTGCAGACCACCCGGATGGCGTACCACGCCATCAAGGCGGGAGAGGGGCGCGCCTTCCTTGTCGGCGGTGTGGAGTCGATCTCGCGCTATCCGGCACTCGATCCGCAGCCGAATCCCCGCTTCTCGAACCGTAGCGCGCAGATCACCGGCCAGATCGCCCGCGGCGAGACGTGGCACGATCCTCGGCTCGGCGGCGGCCTGCCGGACGGCCAGATCACCCTCGGCTTCGGAATGGGGCTCACCGCGGAGAACGTCGCCCGCTCGACGGGGACGACACGTGCCGACCAGGACGAGTACGCCCTCCGCTCACAGACGCTGGCGGCACGCTCCGCCGAGGACGGCTTCTTCGCGCGCGAGATCGTCCCGGTGACCCGGCCCGACGGCTCTCAGTTCACCGCCGACGACAGCATCCGGCCGAGCACGACGATCGAGGGGCTGTCCGCCCTCGAGCCCGCGTTCGACCCGGCGGGGACCGTGACCGCGGGAAACTGCTGCCCGTTCAACGACGGCGCGTCCGCGACGGTGATCGTTTCGTCGGAGTTCGCCGCCGACAACGGACTCACCCCGCTCGCGCGCATCGTCGCGACGGGCGTGAGCGGGCTCTCCCCCGAGATCATGGGCCTCGGCCCGGTCGAGTCGTCGCAGCGCGCCCTCGCACAGGCGGAGTTGACGATCGACGACATCGACATCGTCGAGATGAACGAGGCCTTCGCCGCGCAGGTGCTGCCGAGCGCGCGACAGCTGGGCATCGACATCGCTGAGAAACTCAACCCCTTCGGCGGCTCGATCGCTCTCGGCCACCCGTACGGCGCGACCGGCGTCCGACTGCTGAGCACGCTCCTCAACGGCTTGCGCACGCGCGACCAGACGCTGGGTCTGGCGACACTGTGCGTCGGCGGCGGCCAGGGCATGGCCGTCGTCGTCGAACGGATGAACTGAGGGTTTCCCCATGAGCGATCACGACTCCCACGGGCCGAACGAGCCCCATCTCAGCGACGACGAACGCCGCGCGGCGGGCTTCCAGGTGCGGCGCGAGGTGCTCTCCGACGGCCACGTCGATCGCGCGATCGCCCGTACGACGTGGCTCACCGAAGACTTCCAGGACTTCATCACCCGGGTCGCCTGGGGTGAGATCTGGTCGCGCCCGCAGCTCGATCACCGCACCCGCTCGATCGTGGTGCTGTCCTCGCTCATCACCGGAGGACATCATGCCGAGCTGCGGATGCACCTGGTCGCCGCTCACCGCAACGGGCTGACGGTGGAGGAGATTCGGGAGATCATCCTGCAGACCGCCATCTACGCCGGCGTCCCCGCGGCGAATGCGGCATACCGCGTCGCCGCCGAGGTCTTCGGCGATGGGTCGATCACTCCCCCGGATCCGGACTGAGGGTCTGCGGGATGGCTGAGAGCTCCACCGGTTCTGCCCCGAGCGAGCGCCCCTTAGGGCCACTCACCGGGCTGCGGGTCCTTGATCTGACGACGTCCTACGCCGGACCCACCGCCTCGATGTACCTGGCGGATCTCGGCGCGGATGTCGTCAAGATCGAGCGACCGCGAGTCGGTGACGACGCCCGCAGTTGGGGGCCGCCGTTCGTGGACGGAGCGTCCGCCTGGTTCGCCTCCGCGAATCGCAACAAGCGCTCGCTCGCGCTCGACATCGGTTCTGAAGCGGGACGTGCCCTTTTGCACCGCTTGATCGGAGCCTCCGACGTTTTCCTGCAGAACGTGAACCCGTCGAAGCTCGGTCGCCTCGGCATCGATCCCGACGCTCTCCTGGCACGCCACCCCCGGTTGATCTATTGCGCGATCTCCGGCTTCGGGTTGGACGGTCCGGCGCGGGACCAGCCCGGTTACGACCTCGCCGCCCAGGCTCGCTCCGGCCTCATGTCGGTCACCGGGGCCAAGGGCGGGTCGCCGCAGCGTGTCTCGACGGCGCTCTCCGACATCGTGACGGGGATGTGCGCGGCCCTGGCCGTCAGCGCGGCCGTCGTCCGCCAGCGCGCCGACGGTGTCGGAGAGGTGATCGATGTGTCGCTGCTCGATTCCGATCTCGCCCTCATGGCTCCCCGCATCGCCGCGTATCTCGCCGGTGACGTCGAGCCGGCGCCCAGTGGTGGCTCCGACTCCGTACTCGCCGTCTACCAGACCTTTCCCACGGCAGATCGCGACATCATCATCGCGATCGGGAACGATTCGATGTGGCAGCGCTTCTGCGCGACTCTCGGCCTGAACGACCTGTCGGCGGACGCCGACCTCGCAACCAACGTCGGACGCCGGGAGCAGCGCGAACGGATCACGACAGCCATCGCGGCGCGGCTCACGGCACGACCCGCCACGGAGTGGCTGCGGGCCCTCGGCCAGAGCGGGGTACCGTGCTCCGTCGTCCAGTCGCTGTCGGAAGTCGTCCGCGACCCGCAGGTGATCGATCGCGAGAGCATCCTGGCGGTGCCGGGCGAGACGGCTGGACTGAACGGCGTCCGCAGCCCGTTCCGTTTGCGGACGATACCCGTGCCGCGAAACGAGCGCTTTCCCGAACTCGGGGCGGACACCCGGGACGTTCTTGCCGAGCTGGGCTGCTCTGCGGACGAGATCGAGCGCCTGGCCGGAGCCGGCGTGATCGATGCCGCGGGTGCGCCCGACAAGAGAGGTACTGCCCGATGACCGACCCGATGATCCTCCACGAGCGTCACGACGACATCGCGATCCTCACGATCAATCGCCCTGCCGTCTACAACGCTCTGAACAGCCAGGTGCTCGCCGAAATCCGCACGGGGCTCGCCGAGGCCACGGCATCCGGCGCCCGGGTCGCCGTCATCACGGGGGCGGGCGAGAAGGCGTTCAGTGCCGGCGCTGACCTCGAAGAATTCGTCGGCCTCGACTCCGTCACCGCCCACGATCGGCTCTTGAGCGGACAGGGTGTCATGGCCGCCGTCGAGTCCAGCACGATTCCCGTCATCGCCGCGGTCAACGGCCTCGCCCTGGGCGGGGGCTTCGAGCTCGTGCTGTCGTGCACGTTCGCGGTCCTGTCGACGAAGGCGTCGCTGGGTCTGCCCGAATCCGGCCTCGGTCTGATCCCCGGCTACGGCGGCACCCAGCGACTGCCGCGGGCCATCGGCCGTGCGGCGTCCGCACATCTGATGCTGTCCGGTGCCCGCCTGGACGCGGATCGCGCCTACCACCTCGGCCTCGCACCGGTTCCCCCGGTCGCGCCGGATGCCCTGCTCACCACCACGCTCGGCATCGCCCAGACTCTCGCAGCCAAGGGCCCGCGCGCCCAGCAGGCGATTCTTGCGGCACTGAGCACCAGCGCCCCCGCCGCACCCGAGCTCGACCGCGAGGCGGGGCTCGGCGCGATCGCGACCGCGAGCGCCGAGGCCGCCGAGGGCATCGCCGCGTTCCGCGAGAAGCGCGCCCCCCGCTTTCAGGAGGTCGGACAGTGACAACGCAGCTGCAAGCCGGATACCGAGCGGTCATCGACGAAAACCCCGACGCGTACGTCGCAGCCCACGCCTCGCTCGATGAGTCCGTCGCGGACGCGCTGCTGACCGAGCGCGAGCGGGAGGTGCGCGCGCAGACGCGCCGCGTCGTCGCGGAGGAGATCGCGCCGCGAGCGGCGGAGACCGATCGCACGCACGAGTTCGCGCAGCAGGGGGTTCGCGCCCTGGCATCCGCGGGTCTCGGAGGTCTGGTGTTCCCCGAGCGACTCGGCGGCACCGGTGACAGCCACGTGGCGTACGCCGTCGCCATGGAGGAGATCACCGCCGGTTGCGCGGCGACGAGCCTCATCTACATGACGCAGACCCACGCGGCCTATCCGATCCTCCTCGCCGGCAGCGAAGAGCTGGCCCAGAAGTACATCCCGGGCCTGATCACCGCGGACACCTACGGCTCGATGGCGATCACCGAGCCCGACGCCGGCAGCGACGTCTCCGGCATGCGCACGCGCGCGACACGGGCAGCGGATGGCGAGTCGTACGAGATATCGGGCGCGAAGACGTTCATCACCACCGGCGACCGGGCGGACGTCATCGTTTGCTTCGTGACGGTCGACCCGAAGCTCGGCCGCGACGGCGTCACGGCATTCGTCGTCGACGGCGACGCCCCCGGCGTCGAGACCGGCGCTCCCTTCGAGAAGATGGGGATGCACGGCTCGTCCACCGCCGAGGTCTTCCTGCGCG
>CAUPYO010000016.1:0-13281 GCA_963515565.1 uncultured Microbacterium sp. | reverse complement strand
GACGAGCGGTGTCGGGTCGGGGCACCACGCGGACGCGGCCATCCGCCGGCTGCACGAGGTCGATCCGCCCCGGCCGCCCCGACAGCGTCCTTGCCGCCTGCTCGATCTCGGCTGTCGCCAGTGGCAGATCGTCGACGGGAATGACGCGATGACTGCGGGCGGCGAAGGGCCCGACCATGCCCTGATCGTCGACGTGCAGGCTCACCCGGGTCCGCCAGCGCGACCCATCGGGAACCTCCGCCGACGCGGTGTCACCGTCAGCGCCGACGAGCGGGGCGGGCGGAGCGACCGTGACCGTGGGGTCGGTGAGACCGCCGAAGCGGACCAGGGCGTCGCGGAGAACCTCGCCCTTGAGTGCTCGCTGCCGGTGAAGGGCGATGTGACCGAAGTCGGCGCCGCCCGGTCGCAGATCAGGGTCGACGTCGAGGTCGGCGGCCGCCCACACGTGCGGGCGTCGATCGGCCGACGCGTCGATGACGTCGACCGTCGCCGCGCGCCAGAACGACGATTTCGCGGTGTCGGTGAGCTGTGCGCGTACCCGTTCGCCCGGGATCGCGTCGGCGACGAACACCACCCGTCCGTCGTGACGGGCGATGAACACACCGCCGTGCGCCACATCGGTGATGTCCAGTTCGAGCAGGTCGCCGGGTTGCATCCTTCGATGCTGTCACGGATCGTCCCGGCGGGAGCTGTCCGAACCGTACCCTGGAGGGCATGCGCGTGTGCCTGGCATCCACCTCCCCCGCCCGCCTCATGCTGATGCGGCAGGCGGGGATCGAGCCGCTGCTGCGCTCGCCCGGCGTCGATGAGGAGGCGGTGGTCGCCGTCGTCGAGGCTGCGGAGGGCCGCACACTCGCGCCGGATGAGCACGTCCTGCTGCTCGCGCGGCGCAAAGCCGCCGCCGTGGTGGCCGAGCTCGCCGACAGCGACCCCGACTTCGACGGCGTCGTCGTCGGCGGCGATTCGATGTTCGAGATCGACGGGCAGGTTCTCGGAAAGCCGCTGGAGCCGGCCGTCGCCGTCGCGCGGTGGGAGCAGATGCGCGGGAGCACCGGAGTGCTCCACTCCGGACACAGCGTCGTGCGCGTGGCCCCCGGGATGGCGCCCCGCGAGGAGCATGCGGTGGCTGCGGCATCCGTGAGCTTCGTCGCCGATATCAGCGATGCCGAGATCGCCGCGTACGTCGCCACCGGTGAGCCGCTGCAGGTCGCCGGAGCCTTCACGGTCGACAGTCTCGGTGGGCCCTTCATCGAGCGCGTCGACGGTGACCCGTCGACGGTCGTCGGAATGTCGCTGTCGACGGTGCGACGGCTGTGCGGGCTGCTCGGCATCGTGTGGACCGACCTCTGGGCGGCGCCGACGGACGCGCCGAACGACCGCGTGTCTTCGTAGCCTGTCGCACACGATTCGACGTCGATCTTGTGCGAGTGATCCAAAGTCAGGGGGGTCGGCGTAGGTAGGCTGACATCCATGCCACGCTCACTGGACCTTACGTCCCCGCGCCCGCAGATCACCAAAGTGCTCATTGCGAACCGCGGGGAGATCGCCGTCCGAGTGATCCGGGCCGCCCGCGACTCGGGCAAGGCGTCGGTCGCCGTGTACGCCGACCAGGACCGCGATGCGATGCACGCCAAGCTCGCCGACGAGGCGTACGCCCTCGATGGGTCAACGTCCGCAGAGACCTACCTCTCGATCGAGAAGATCCTCTCGGTGGCCCGTCGCGCCGGCGCCGACGCTGTGCACCCGGGCTATGGATTCCTCGCCGAGAACGCCGAGTTCGCTCGCGCCGTGATCAGCGCCGGCCTGATCTGGATCGGCCCCTCGCCTGAAGCCATCGAGGCGCTCGGAGACAAGGTCACCGCCCGTCACGTCGCCGAGAAGGTGGGGGCGCCTCTCGCTCCGGGTACGCCCGGGCCGGTTGCCGGAGCCGACGAGGTCATCGCGTTCGCCCAGGAGTACGGCCTGCCGATCGCCATCAAGGCGGCGTACGGCGGAGGCGGGCGCGGCCTGAAAGTCGCCCGCGAGCTCGACGAGGTCGCCGAGCAGTTCGAATCCGCCACCCGCGAGGCGATCAGCGCCTTCGGGCGCGGCGAGTGCTTCGTGGAGAAGTACCTCGACAAGCCCCGCCACGTCGAAACGCAGTGCCTCGCGGATGCCGAGGGCAACGTCGTGGTCATCTCCACCCGCGACTGCTCCCTGCAGCGACGCCACCAGAAGCTCGTCGAAGAGGCCCCGGCACCCTTCCTCACCGACGAGCAGAACCGCACGCTCTACGAATCGTCCAAAGCGATCCTCCGCGAGGTCGGCTACGTCGGCGCGGGCACGTGCGAGTTCCTGATCGGCGCCGACGGCACCATCTCCTTCCTCGAGGTCAACACCCGTCTGCAGGTCGAGCACCCGGTCTCCGAAGAGGTCACCGGCATCGATCTGGTGCGTGAGCAGTTCCGCCTCGCCGAGGGCGGCACGCTCGACTACGACGACCCGCAGCCGGTCGGCCATTCGATCGAGTTCCGCATCAACGGCGAAGACCCCGGTCGCGGGTTCCTGCCCCAACCGGGTCGGATCCACCAGTTCAAGACGTTCGGTGGCCCCGGCATCCGCCTCGACTCCGGCGTGACCGCGGGCGACAGCGTCTCGGGCGCGTTCGACTCCTTGCTCGGCAAGCTCATCGTCTCAGGGCGTGACCGCGCCGAGGCCCTGGAGCGCTCCCGACGCGCACTCGACGAGTTCGAGGTCGCGGGCATGCCCACCGTGCTCCCGTTTCACCGCAAGGTCGTGCGCGACCCCGCCTTCACCGCCGAGGACGGACGCTTCGGCGTGTTCACCCGGTGGATCGAGACCGAGTTCGACAACGACATCGCGCCCTGGGACGGCGAAGCGGAGTCTCCCGCCGACGCCGAGCCGCGTCACACCGTCGTGGTCGAGGTATCGGGCAAGCGCCTCGAGGTGAGCCTTCCCGATCGCATCGCGGTCGCCCCCGCCAAGATCGGCAGGCCGGCGGCGGTGCCGCCCTCGCGCCGCTCCCACGCCACGACGGTGATGGCGGGCGCGTCCGGAGATGCTGTGAAGGCACCGATGCAGGCCACGATCGTCAAGGTCGCTGTCGAAGAGGGCCAGCCCGTCGTCAAGGGCGATCTGGTGGTCGTGCTGGAAGCGATGAAGATGGAACAGCCGATCCAGGCCCACAAGGACGGCGTCGTCGGCGCCATCAATGCCGCGCCCGGGACGACCGTCTCCGCCGGCCATCAACTGCTGACGATCTCCTGACCATGACCGTCACACGCCGCCGCCGTCTGTCCATGGCCGCGGCCGCGGCATCCACCCTTCTGCTTCTTGCAGGGTGCGGTGCGGGGCCGTCCGACGCGGACCGGGCAGCGTGGTCGGAGTGGTCGAGGTCTGTGATCGGCTCGGCCTCGGACCGTGCAGCGAGCGGCGAGATCACGGCATCGTCCGGCGGCGGCGTCACCGTGAAACTCCCGACGGTGACCGCGTTTCGTGCCATCGAGCTGCGCTGCATCGGCGCCGACCGTGCCGAGTTCGCGATCACCTACGTTGCCGGAAGCTCGACCGTGGGCGTCCAGCAGGACATCGTCTGCCAGAAGGGCGCACTGCGAACCCCCATCGCGATTCCCACGGCGATGCAGAACCTCATATCGTTCACCGTGTCGGCGACGTCGTCGGACGGCACCGGGATGTGGACCGCGCAGCTGCAGCCGTAGCGGCTGAGCGCGGCCGGGTCACGACTCGGGCCGGCTGAAGATGTCCACGGTTCCGTATTCAGTCTCTGCGGGGGCGGCATCCGCACTCCGCCTCGGAATCACCTCATCGGAACGAGAACCCGAGTACGACGCGACTGAATACGGAACCGGCCGACGAGTCCACGGATGCCGCGACGCGCGCGGTCAGCCGAAGAAGTCGTCGTCGCGGTTGACCTGATGCATCGCGCGGGTCGCGTCGGTCACCGACGCGCTCAGCGACGGGAAGACGGCGAAGATGCGGGAGACCTGGTCGACAGTGAGGCGCCGCTCCACCGCCATCGCGATGGGATAGATCAGCTCCGAGGCGCGCGGAGCGACGATCACGCCGCCGATCACGGTGCCGCTGCCCTCGCGGGCGATGATCTTCACGAAGCCGTCTTTGATGCCCATCATCTTCGCCCGAGCGTTGGCGGCGAGGGGCAGCTTGTAGACGTACCCGTTGATGGCGCCCGTCTCGAGGTCCTTCTCCTGGCGACCCACCGTCGCGATCTCCGGCGCGGTGAAGATGTTGGCCGTGATGCGGCGGCGCTCGAGCGGGATGACGGTGTCGCCGAGGGCATGGAAGATGGCCGTGCGTCCCTGCATCGAGGCGACGGATGCCAGCGGCACGAAGGTCGTGCAGTCGCCGGCCGCGTAGATGTTCGGCACAGAGGTGCGGGCGACGCGGTTGACGCGGATGTGGCCGGAGTCGGTCAGTTGCACCCCGGCATCCTCCAGTCCCACACCGGCCGTGTTGGGGACCGAACCGACCGCGAGCAGGCAGTGACTGCCCTCGACGGTGCGCCCGTCCGAGAGCGTCACGACAACGCCGTCGCCGGAGCGCTCGACACTGTTCGCGCGGGACTTCGACAGCACCGTCATCCCACCGCGCGTGAAGACCTTTTCGAGCACGGCGGCCGCATCGGCATCCTCGCCCGGAAGCACCTGGTCGCGGCTGGAGATCAGCGTGACCTTCGCACCCAGATTCATGTATGCCGACGCGAACTCGGCCCCCGTGACGCCGGAGCCGACGACGATGAGGTGTTCGGGTAGCGCCTTCATGTCGTAGAGCTGGGTCCAGGTGAGGATGCGCTGTCCGTCGGGCTTGGCGGTGGGCAGTTCGCGCGGCGACGCTCCGACCGCCACCACGAGCGTGTCGGCCTCGACGCGGTCGAAGTCGGTACCTCCGGGGCCGGTCGATACGACCAGAGCGTGGTGGCCGTCGAGCCGCCCGTGGCCGGCGATGATGCGCACACCCGCCTCGACGAGCTGGGCGCGCATGTCATCGGACTGCTGACGTGCGAGGGAGAGCAGACGCTTGTTGACCGCCGCGAGGTTGATCGCGACCTCGGGCTTGAGGGCCGTTCCGCGATCGTCCTTGGCGAAGAACTGCACACCCAGATCGTGCGCCTCCGAGATCGCGACGGCGGCGTCGGCCGTGGCGATGAGGCTCTTGGAGGGGACGACGTCGGTCATGACAGCCGCTCCGCCCACCCCGGCACGCTCGACGAGGGTCACATCGGCGCCGAGCTGCGCGGCGGCGAGCGCCGCCTCGTAGCCGCCGGGACCGCCGCCGAGGACGGCGACGGACTGGGTGTTCACGAAGCTCGACGACATTGCTACATTCTTTCAGGCCGGCGCGGCGGCCCGTGTCGTGCCGTGTCCCGCCGTGCAGGTGGGGCCCGAGGCGCGGCGCGAGTGGCCCGGGGGCGCCGGGGTTCCTAGAGTGGGAGCATGTCCGACATCAACAGCAACCCGCTCGACGACCCCTCCGCCGACCCGTTCGAGGTCGCCGCACAGGCGGCGGGCGACATCGCCCGCCTGACCGGCGTCGAGCACCACGACATCGCCCTCACCCTCGGCAGCGGGTGGGGCAAGGCCGCCGACCTCATCGGCGAGACGACAGCAACCGTCGCCGCCACCGAGGTCACCGGCTTCAGCGCCCCGGCACTCGCCGGGCACGTCGGGTCGCTGCGCAGCATCCTGACGCCGACCGGGAAGCGCGTGCTCGTCATCGGCGCTCGCACCCACTACTACGAGAACCACGGCGTGCGCCGGGTCGTCCACAGCGTGCGCACCGCCGCCGCGACCGGGGCCACCACGATGGTGCTCACCAATGGCGCCGGCGGCATCAAGGAGACCTGGACGCCCGGCACCCCGGTGCTCATCAGCGATCACATCAACCTGACCGCCGACTCGCCGCTCGAGGGCGCGACCTTCATCGATCTCACCGATCTGTACTCACCGCGCCTTCGCGACATCGCACGGTCGGTCGACCCGAGCCTCGACGAGGGCGTGTACTGCCAGTTCCGCGGCCCGCACTACGAGACGCCCGCCGAAGTGCAGATGGCCAAGGCGATCGGCGGCCACATCGTCGGAATGTCGACGGCGCTCGAAGCGATCGCCGCACGACAGGCGGGCATGGAGATCCTCGGCTTCTCGCTGATCACGAACCTCGCCGCCGGCATCCAGAAGACTCCCTTGAGCCACGCGGAGGTCATCGAGGCCGGGCAGAGCGCCGAGCCCGTCATCTCGGCGCTGCTCGCCCGCGTGATCGGCCAGCTGTGAGCACGGCGGATGCCGCCGCGGATGCCCTCACCGCGGCCGCACGCGCCTGGCTCGCGCAAGACCCCGACGAGGTCACCCGTGCCGAGCTGATCGCGGTGCTGGATGCCGCGGCGGCCGGAGATGCCGCGGCATCCGCCGACCTCGCCGACCGCTTCGGCGCGCGCCTGCAGTTCGGCACCGCCGGGCTGCGCGGGCGCCTGGGCGCGGGCAGCACCCGGATGAACCGGGTGCTGGTGTCGCAGGCCGCCGCGGGGTTCGCGGCGTATCTGCGCGAGAAGGCCGCGCCGGGTGAGAAACCGCTGGTCGTGGTCGGATATGACGGGCGCCGAGGCTCCGATGTGTTCGCCCGAGACTCGGCCGAGCTCTTTGCCGGAGCGGGCCTGCGCGCGGTGCTGCTGCCGCGACTGCTGCCGACGCCGGTGCTGGCCTTCGCCGTCCGCCACCTGGGCGCCGCGGCGGGGGTCATGGTGACGGCATCCCACAACCCGCCCGACGACAACGGCTACAAGGTGTACCTCGGCGGCGCCGATGACGGATCGCAGATCGTCGCGCCCGCCGATGCCGAGATCGCCGCGCACATCGATCGCGTGGCCGAGACGACGGTCGTTCCCGAACTGCCGCGGGGCGAGTACGAGATCGCCCCGGAGTCGGTGGTGCAGGCGTACGTCGCCGCGACCGCCGCGGTCGCTCCCGCCACGGCGGGCGCCGCCGGGATGAGCTGGGTCTACACCGCGATGCACGGTGTCGGCCATGAGACGCTGCGGTCGATCCTCGAGCTCGCCGGCTACCCCCAGCCGACCGTCGTCGAGGCGCAGGTCGCCCCGGACGGACGCTTCCCGACGGTCGCGTTCCCGAACCCGGAAGAGCCCGGCGCAATGGACCTCTCGTTCGAGACGGCGCGCGCGGTGGATGCCGAGTTCATCATCGCCAACGACCCTGACGCCGACCGCCTCGCGGTGGCCCTTCCCGACCCCACCGTCGACGGCGGCTGGCGCAGGCTCACCGGCAATGAGATCGGACTGTTGCTGGGATGGCGGGCCGCGGCCAGGGCCGTCGAGCGGGGCACGTCGGGATCGCTCGCCTGCTCGCTCGTCTCCTCCCCCGGGTTGCAGACGGTCGCCGAGCACTATGGGCTGGACTTTCACGCCACGCTGACGGGCTTCAAGTGGATCTCACGTGCTCCCGGCATCCTGTACGGCTTCGAGGAGGCGCTCGGCTACCTCGTCAATCCCGAGACGGTGCGCGACAAAGACGGCATCTCGGCAGCGGTGGCGATTCTCGGCATGATCGCCGAGGCGCGCGAGCGCGGCGAGTCCCTCGCCGACCTGCTGCGGCAGTTCCAGGACACGTTCGGTTTCTTCGCGTCCGGCCAGGTGTCGCTGCGGGTGGAGGATCTGTCGGTGATCTCCGACATCATGGCCGCGCTGCGCGCGGCACCGCCGACCCGACTCGGCGGCGCGGCGGTGGTGCGCATCGATGACCTGATGACAGGCGTCGACGGATTCCCGCCGGGCGATGTGCTGCGGCTCTGGCTCGATGACGGCTCACGGCTCATCGTGCGTCCCAGCGGCACCGAGCGCAAGCTGAAGGCTTACCTCGATGTCCGCGGCGAATCGGCCGCCGACGCCGACGCGCGTCTGCGGGCTCTGGATGCCGCCACCCGCACCCTCATCACCCCCGCCTGAGCTCAGCGCTGCGCGCGAGCCGCAACGATTCGCCCGAGCCGCCACGGTTAGCACGGGCGTATCGTCGCGGCTCGGGCGAAAGTATGCGGTTCGTGGGCCGAGGAGGGGAGGGGAAGGGCGGGATGAGGGGGCGGGGGCGCGTAGGCTCGGGGCGTGCTGCTGACGGATGCTGTTGTGCTCGAAAACGCCCACGTGCGGTTGGAGCCGTTGCGTCCCCATCACGCCGACGACCTGCAACGAGCCCGGGACGGGCTGGAGTATGCCTGGTACACCTCGGTGCCGACCAGCGTCGCCGACGAGATCGCACACCGCCTCGCTGAGCGCGATGCCGGACGGATGAACCCGTTCGCCGTCGTCGTCGGCGGCGTCGCCGTCGGCATGACCACGTTCTGCACGATCGACATCGAGAGCCCGCGCGCCGAGATCGGTTACACGTGGCTATCGCCGGCGGTTCAGCGCACCGCGGTCAACACGGCGGCGAAGCTCCTGCTGCTCACGCACGCGTTCGAGGCGTGCGCCGTGATCGCCGTGCAGTTCTGCACGCACTGGCATAACCGTCAGTCGCGCGCGGCGATCGAGCGCCTCGGCGCGAAGCAGGACGGCGTGCTGCGCAACCACCGCGTCGGTCCCGACGGCACGCTCCGCGACACCGTGGTGTATTCGATACTCCCCCACGAGTGGCCCGCGGTGAAGCACGGTCTGCAGTCGCGGCTCGACTGAGTCGCGGCATGCGCCCGCCGTCGACGCCCGCCGTCGACACCCGACGCAACGGACGATCACTCGCCGACAGTGCGGGAGGGGCGAATGGGGCTGTTTTCTCCCAGTTCGCTGAAACGTTGGCTCCGGCTCATGCCCAGTCGCGCTCGGGCATGGTGCAGATGTGATTCGACCGTGCGTGGAGACAGTCGCAAGCGCCGCGCGATCTCGGCGCTCGTGAGTCCGCCGACCGCCATCGCGACGACTTCGCGCTCCCGCGCCGTGAGAACCTCCCACCGTACGGGCGCCGCACTGATCGGTTGAAGTCGCAGAGAGGACAGGAGCTCCGCAAGTCGGGGCATGTCGACGGTACGCGACATCCGTTCAGCATGTTCGAGTACGTCGGCACTCGGCACCCCGGCGGCGTGAGCAAGATTCAAGAGCGTGACCGCGCCCGCGGGCAGCGTCAGCTCCGCGTCTCGCGCGGCGCGCAGAGCTCTCTGGCGTGCAGAGCCAGCTTGGCCACCTGCAAGTTCAAAAAGCACTCGAGCGACATCCCGCACTGCCGCGAAACTTCCGCCGGCCCACCCCTGCGGTACACACGCGGCCCGTTCCAGCAGTTCGGCGGCAGGGGCAAGATCACGCGACAAGAGATGGGCGCACGCGCGGAGCAGATTCAGCCAGATCGACAACACATCCGCGGAGTCTGTCTCGACGAGACTCAGGCTCGCGAAGATCGCTCGTGAGTCTCTCAACTCGAAGCTCAATGACGCATTGATCACAGCCAGCAGCTGTATCTGATCTTGACGGTCGGCCGCACGCGCTGCCGCCAACCGTCGGCGCAGCGAGAGCGCGAGCTGGTCGTCTTTGAAACCGAGCATCACGAGCACGAACGCGTGTAGAACAAAAACCTCGAACAGCGGTTCGGTACCGAGGCTGTGCACTCGATGTCGCGGTTCGATCAAGCGGATCGCGCGTGATCCACGTCCACGCATCGCCTCGACCAGCGCTTCCAAGGCCGCTCGTCGTGCCAAGTCGTCCGCTGTGACTCCCTCTGGCGGCGCGAGCACGAAATCAGAAGACGTGAGGACGACATCCGCGCCCCCCATGAAACGGAGCGCGTGCTCGAGACCGTCGATGAATGCCAACCAAGAAACGTCGTTCGCGAACCACGCGCGCACCCGAGCGAGCTCGGTTGCCAGATCCGGCCGTTCACCGTCGAGTATGAACGCTTGTGTGAAGTACGCCTCAAGGAGAAGCTCGGCCTCGGCACGATCCTTCGGAGTCTCGAGGGTCTGCAGCCGAGCGACAGCCGTCGCATTGTCGCCCCGCCTCGACGCCGCCAGTACCATCGCAACGTCCGCCTCGACGCTCGGCCCGATCTGCAGCGCACGCTCGGCGAGCGCCACAGCGTCGCCAGGCGTTCGCGATCGCGCGACGGCAAGCGAGGCTCGACCGAGCATGCCGTGCAGGCACTCCTGCTCTGGGAGAGAGAGTTCGGCGACAACAGCGTCGGCGCTGTGCCGAGCACAGAACATCTCTTCTTGCGCACTCAGAGTCACACCACGCGAGCACATTTCCAACAGACGGCGAGCCGCCGATGCGCTCTGGTCGCGGAGCTTCGCACCGTCGACTCTCTGCGCGGCGAACCAAGCGACCAACTGCCCCGCTGCCACGCTGGCGTCATCGGTCGCTGCGGAAAGCAACCGGGCATCCGCCAGCGCCGAGATCGTGGTCGCGGACGCGAGAAGCGACAGATGCGAAGACGGCACCGCGCCGATCTCGCCCAGAATGACGAGAGTCCTCGTCTGCGACCGACGCAGCCCCGAAGTGAGGCGGCGTGCTATCGACAGGATGGGTGATGATACGGGGTCGGTGCGCAGGTCCAGCGGTTCAAATGCCCCGAGCCGCTGGTTGGCTGCGGCTTCGGCAACGAGCTCTACGACAAGGGCCGGGATGCCGCCGCTGAAGCGGTGCAGCGCCGCCAGCCAGGCATCGTCCGGAGCCTCTGCGACGCCGAGGAAGGTGGCGTAGTCGAGTCCCAGCGCACGCGTCGCGTCGAAGGAGAGCGCTGGCAACGGAACGCGCACGATCATGCCCTGAGAGACGAGCGGTTCGAGAGTCGCGCCCGCACAATCCGCGTCCTCGACCTGGACAGCCCGTGGCGTGAGGGAGGCGAGTAGACGCACCCGTCCTTGGAGAACCTCGTGGGTCACCTGATCGAGAAGTGCCCAGGGGAGCGTGTCGATATCGTCAACGACGAGCACCGAGTTGACCGCCGTCGGCTCGTCGAGCGCCGACTGCAGATCGCCGGCATCATCGATCTGCAGTGTTGCCGCATCGCCACGAGTGTGGATCACCCACCGCCCCCTGACCGCCTCCAATCGCAGAACCGCATCCGGGGCAGCAGCAGCGAAAGACGACAAGACTCGGCAGAGAAGCTCCGTCTTACCACCGCCGGCGGACGCTTCCACGAGGGCACCGCGTCCATCCCGAAGCGCCCCCACCATTCGCGTGAGCTCCGCTTCGCGCCCCAAGAATGGCTTCTCCCTCGCCATTTCCCACCCCCGTACTCAGCCGCATTACTGACCCGTGCACACGGCGCGACGCGCTCCGTAAGAACTTCCTAGCACGCTGCGCGCGGTCGCTCCGCCGACTACGGAAGGCCGATCCGTAGTCGGCGCCCAACACTGACGCACCGCGCGGGAAAGTTCAGTACTGCTCACCGATGCGCATGCGGAGCCCGGCCCCGTACGGTCTGAACCGCAATCCATCGGACGGCGGGGGCCGTCCCATGCACCGCGACCGCGGCCGCATATCGAGATGGGGACACAGTGAGGATCGACATGCATATTTCACCAGTCACGACACGAGGCAGGCGCCTCGTCGGCGCCGCGGGGGCGGTGGCCATCGTGGCCGCGCTTTCACTCCCGGCATCCGCGGCGAATGCCGCCGACGTCGTCTCGCAAGGAACCGGACGTCTCGTCACGACGTCCCTGTTGGGCACCGACGTGCTCGACAACGTACTGGCGCTCCGGGGCGCCGTCGCCGTCAACCCGGATGCCAGCGGCGACGTCACCGTCGATCAGCCGCTTGACGCATCGGCACTCGCCAATCTGCTGGGCCTGCAGGCAGGATCGACAAACCTCTTCGGCGATAACGGCATCATCCGTCTCGGGGCCGTGGGCCAATATGCACAGGCGCGCGACGATGGGAGCTCGTCCGCCTTCTCCGGAGCCGTCTCCGCGGCGCCCAGCCTGATCGGCGTCGGAACCGTGACGCCGTCGAACGTTGGTTCTCCCCAGGCGGGAGACACGGCGCAGTTCGTGCTCGGCTCACCGACGGGCCTGGTGGGATTCGGGGCGCACTTCGGCACGCTCGCGGCATCCGCTCAGCAGAGCGCCGACGGCGCGCAGAGCGGTCAGTACGTGCTCGCTGACGCAGGATTCGACGTCAACGGCACGCTCGTGAGCGGAACGCTCGCCCTGGTCAACCCGGGCCTGAACGCGCTCATCACGGCGGCCAACACCGCCGGGTTGAACGTAACCAACCCGTTTGCATCCGGCACGATCTCGCTCTCGCTCGACGACCTCCTCGCTGCCGCGGGCGTCGCCGATGTCAACAGTCTGCCGGCCGGAACCGACCTCGTATCGTACGTTCCGAAGGCAGTGGCGAACAAGATCACGTCGCAGGTGCAGAGCATTATCGACGCCGCCGACGCTCGCGCGCAGCAGCTGCGCTCGAACCCCTTGACGTTCGCTTCGGGCGCTCTGCTGGGAGCCGCTGTCTCCGCCGCGAATGCGACGGTGACGCCGATCCTGCAGGGTCTGACCAACACCCTCGTCGCACCGCTGGCCGACGCGCTCACCGCGCTTGCTCAGCTGAAGGTCAACGTTCAGTCGACGGGCGCGGACGGCTCGTTCACACAGACTGCGCTGCGGGTCGGTGTCGGCCCGAACGGCTCTCTCGCCTCGGTCGACCTGGCTACGGCAACCGTCGGCCCGAACGCAGGCAAGCTCGCCGTGCCCGTCGCGGGTCCGGAGTCGCTCGGATTGGCCGCGGGAGGCATCGGCACTGTCGTGCTCGCCCTCGGTGCCGCAATGCTCCTGCGCCGCCGGCGCGCGAGCATCGTCACCGTCGAAAGCTGAACGCGCGATGTACTCACCACGAGCAGTAAGCGGGGGCGCCCTCACGGGCGCCCTCGCCGCCACGGGCGCCAGCGCCGCCCCGCTCACCGCACTGCTGGTGCTTGCGGGAGCGGCGCTGTTGGTCGGAGGATTTTGCCTCTGGCGCACGGCGCGCATGCGTCGCCTGCCCCTCAACGCCGAAGCGGGACACCACACACCGTGACCGGCCTCGACGCCCTGTACTCGCTCTCGTTCATCCTTCTCGTGGTCTTCCTCACCTACACCCTGCTCATCGTCGTGCCCTTCTTGCGGCGTCGGCGGGCTCCGATGGGGGACCCGAGCGAATTCGAGTGGCACGCGTTCATCCCCTGTCGTGACGAGGCGGTGGTCATCGCAGCCACCATCGCACGCATGCGGGCTCGGATCTGCTGGTGCGGGCGTGGGTGCGTTCGTTCGGCGTGCAGGCGA
>CAUPYO010000015.1:0-13650 GCA_963515565.1 uncultured Microbacterium sp. | reverse complement strand
GCCGTGAAAGACAGCGATTGAGAGGCCCCCATGGCTACCGGAACCTTCCGCATCGGTGAGAGCGACTTCCTGCTCGACGACGAGCCGTTCCGCGTGATCAGCGGCGCCCTGCACTACTTCCGGGTGCACCCCGACCAGTGGGTCGACCGCATCCGCGCGGCCCGCCTGATGGGCCTGAACACCATCGAGACCTACGTGCCGTGGAACGAGCACGAGCCCGAGCCCGGCGTCTTCCTCGCCGACGGTCCCCTCGACCTCGCTCGTTTCCTCGACCTCGTGGCCGCCGAGGGCCTTTACGCGATCGTGCGGCCCGGCCCCTACATCTGCGCCGAATGGGACGGCGGCGGACTGCCCGCCTGGCTGTTTCGGCACGGCGGCATCGGCGTGCGTTCGGCCGATCCCCGCTTCCTCGCGCCGGTCACCGGCTTCCTCGACCGCGTGCTCGAGATCGTCGTTCCCCGTCAGATCGACCGCGGCGGCCCGGTCATCCTGATGCAGGTCGAGAACGAATACGGCGCCTATGGAGAGTTCACGACCGGTGAGCGGGAGGACTACCTTCGGGCCCTGCGCGACACGTACCTCGCCGCCGGCGTCACGGTCCCGTTGACCAGCGTCGACCAGCCCACCGACGAGATGCTCTCGCGTGGCAGCCTGCCCGAACTCCACCGCACCGGATCGTTCGGCGGCAACGTCGACGAGCGTCTCCGCGTGCTGCGCACCCACCAGCCGACCGGGCCTCTCATGTGCTCCGAGTTCTGGTGCGGCTGGTTCGACTACTGGGGCTCGTTCCACCGGACCTCATCGACCGCGGCATCGGTCGCCTCGCTTGAGGCCCTCCTCGCCGCGGGCGCCTCGGTGAACATCTACATGTTCCACGGCGGCACCAACTTCGGCCTCACCAACGGCGCCAACGACAAGGGCGTGTTCGAGCCCACCATCACCAGCTACGACTACGACGCGCCGCTGGACGAGGCGGGCCGGCCCACCGAGAAGTTCTGGGCGTTCCGTGAGGTCATCTCGCGCTTCGCCCCGGTGCCGATCGTCACGGATGCCGACCTGTTGCCCCCGCTGGAGGCGGCGCCTGCCCGGGTGCCGTTGCAGCTGGTGAGCACGCTCGACGCCGTGCTCGACGACGAGCCGGTGCACCGCATCGACCACGCGCCGACGATGGACGAGTTGAGCGTCTCCCGCGGATTTCTGCGCTACGAGACCCGCCTCGATGCGGGCGATGCACCCGTCGTGCTGGCCATCGGCGAAGTGCGCGACCGCGCGTGGGTGAGCCTGGACGGCACGCCCGTCGGCACCCTGTCGCGCGACCGTCGTGAGCGCACGCTCGTGCTGCCGCGCGGCACCGGCGTGCTGCGCATCCTCGTCGAAGACCAGGGCCGCGTGAACTACGGGCCGCGCATCGGCGAGCACAAGGGGCTCATCGGCCCGGTGACCGTCGCCGGCCACGAACCCGCAGTGTGGGACGTCGTGGTCGTGCCGTGGGCGCAGCTGCCGGCCCTCGCCGCAGAGCTGGCGCCGGCCGGCGGGGTGGTCGCCGGAGCCGCGGTCTTCCGCGCCGAGGTTAGCCTCGATGCGCCGCGCGACCTCGTCCTCGACCTGAGCGCGCTCGGCAGCGGGCTCGCCTGGATCGACGACGTCTGCCTCGGGCGGTTCTGGCAGACCGGGCCGCAGCACTCGCTGTTCGTGCCCGCGCCGCTCACGCGTGCCGGCCGTAACGTGATCACCGTGCTCGATCTGGAACCGACCGGCACCGACGTCCTGGCCTTCAGCGACAAGCTGCTGCTCGGACCCGTCGAGTGGTGAGCCGCCCCGCGCGGGCACGTCGAAGGAAGAGAGAGAAATCATGACCGCACGAGTGCGTGTGTCCGGTGTCGTCGGCGAGATCGATCCGCGGGTGTACGGCGGCTTCGTCGAGCACCTCGGCCGGCACATCTACGACGGCATCCATGAGCCGGCCCACCCCAGCGCAGATGAAGAGGGTTTTCGTACCGACGTGATCGCGCTCGTCCAGGAACTCGGAGTCACGACGATCCGCTACCCCGGTGGCAACTTCGTCTCCGGATACCGCTGGGAGGACGGGATCGGCCCGCGGGAGGATCGGCCGCGGCGCCTCGATCTGGCGTGGCGATCCACCGAGACCAACCAGGTCGGCTTGCATGAGTTCTCGCACTGGCTCGAGAAGGTCGGCAGCGAGCTGATGCTCGCGGTGAACCTGGGCACGCGGGATGTCGCCGAAGCGCTCGATCTGCTGGAGTACGCGAACGTCGACGCAGACACGGCGTGGACGCGCGAGCGCGCCGCCAACGGCCGCCCGGCGCCGTTCGACGTGCGGATGTGGTGTCTCGGCAACGAGATGGACGGCCCGTGGCAGCTCGGACACCGAAACGCCGAGGACTACGGCAAGCTCGCCTCGCGCGCCGCCAAGGCGATGCGCATGCTCGACCCGACGATCGAGCTCGTCGCGTGCGGCTCGTCGGGGCGCGACATGCCGACCTTCGGCGCGTGGGAGCGCGAGGTGCTGCGGCACACGTTCGACGACGTCGATTTCATCTCGTGCCACGCCTACTACCAGGAGCGAAACGGCCAGGCGCAGGAGTTCCTCGTTTCGGCGGTCGACACCGACCTGTTCGTCCGTGAGGTGGTGGCCGCCGCCGACGAGGTCGCGCACGAGCGCGGCTCGGACAAGCGCATCATGCTCTCGTTCGACGAGTGGAACGTCTGGTACCAGTTCGCCGACGACGGCACGAAGGCGGGAGACCTCGTCCCCGACGGTTGGCCGGTGGCGCCGCGGCTGCTGGAGGACCAGTACAACGTGATGGATGCCGTCGTCGTCGGCGACCTGCTCATCACGCTGCTCCAGCACGCCGATCGCGTGCGCTCCGCCTCGCTCGCGCAGCTCGTGAACGTCATCGCCCCGATCATGACCGAGCCCGGCGGTCCCGCGTGGCGCCAGACCACCTTCTTCCCCTTCTCGCTCACCTCGCGGCTCGGCCGCGGTGTCGCGCGGACCCTCGAGATCGACGGCGCCCCGCGGGTGCAGAGCGCTCGGTTCGGCGACGTCTGCGCCGTCAATGCTGTCGCGACGACGGACGAGACGGGCACCAGCGTGTTCCTCGTGAACCGCTCGGTGACCGAGGCAGCCGAGGTGCAGCTCGACCTGTCGGAGCTGGGCGCGGCATCCGTCGCCGAGGCATGGATCGTGACCGATCCCGACTACCGCGCCGCCAACACCCTCGCCGAGCCGGAGCGGGTGACTCCGCAGCAGCTGGAGGCCACGCGCGAAGGCGATGTGCTGCGGGTGTCGCTGCCGCCGGTGGCGTGGGCGGTCGTCCGCCTCGCGGACTGACGCGCGGAGGCCGCGTTCCCCGTGACGTCAGCCCGCGGTGCGGCGGGCCTGCCAGCCGGTGCGCACCATGTCGTCGACGGTGTAGCGGTTGGCCCAGTCGAGATCGCGCGCGGCCAGCTCGCCGGTGGCGACGATGCGGTCGGGGTCGCCCGGGCGGCGCGGGCCGATCTTCGGCGTGAAATCGATGCCGGTCACCCGAGCCATGGCATCCATGATCTCGCGCACGCTCAGCCCGTTCTGCGAGCCGAGGTTGTAGGCGGCCTCGACCGGCTCACCCGCCTCCAACCGCTGCGCGGCGACCACGTGCGCGGCGGCGATGTCGCCCACGTGCACGTAATCGCGGACGTTCGTGCCGTCGGGGGTGTCGTAGTCGTCGCCGTTGATCTGAGGCGTCTCGCCGGCGATCAGCTTCTCGAACACGATCGGGAACAGGTTGTGCGGGCTGGTGTCGTAGACCGACGGGTCGGCGGAGCCGACGACGTTGAAGTAGCGCAGCGACGTGTGGCGCAGGGGCTTCGCATCGGATGCCGTCGCGGTCGCCTGGTCACGCAGCAGCCACTCGCCGATCAGCTTCGACTCGCCGTAAGGCGATGCCGGGCGCTTGGGCAGGTCCTCGGTCACCAGCGGCACGTCGGGTGTTCCATAGACGGCGGCCGACGACGAGAAGACGATGTTGTGCACATCGGCATCCGCCATCGCCTCGAGCACGACGCGCGTGCCTTCGACGTTCTGCTCGTAGGTGTGCAGGGGGCGCTGCACCGACACGCCCGCGTACTTGAAGCCGGCGACGTGGATGACCCCGGTGACCCCGTGGGCGCGCATCGTGTCGGCCAGCAGGCCGCGGTGCAGGATCGTGCCCTCGATGAAGGGCACCGCGTCGGGTACGAACGCGGCATGGCCGCTGGAGAGATCGTCGACGACGACCGGGGCGATGCCCGCCTCTTGCAGTGCGCGCACCACGTGCGCTCCGATGTATCCCGCTCCGCCAGTCACAAGCCACGTCATGTCTCCATCCTGCCCGATCCGCGGCGCGTAGCATCGCCGCCATGAGCCGCGTCGTCATCGCCCCCGACAGCTTCAAGGGGTCGATCGGCGCCGCCGCTGCCGCCCAGGCTCTGCGCCGCGGCTGGCTGGCGGTGCACCCGCGCGACGACGTGGTGCTGCGGCCGATGGCCGACGGGGGAGAGGGCACCCTGGACGCCTTCGCGGCGTCTGTCACCGGTGCCCGACGGATGCCGGTGGTCGTCACCGGGTCCGCCGGTGCGCCGGTCGACACCGCGTGGCTGCTCCTTCCCGACGGCACCGGTGTGGTCGAACTGGCGGCGACCAGCGGCATCGAGCTGCTCGCCGGTCGTCTGCGACCGTGGGACGCATCGACGCGCGGGTTCGGCGAGGCGATCGCTGCGGCGCTCGATCACGGAGTCGATCGTCTCGTGCTCGGCATCGGTTCGAGCGCGTCGACCGACGGCGGGGTCGGTATGCTCTCGGCGCTGGGCGCCCGGTTGCTGGACGAGCACGGCGCGGCTGTTGCGGACGGATCGCGGGGACTCTCGGCGATCGCGCGGATGGATGCCGGATCGTTGCGCCTTCCCCCACCGGGGGGCGTGACGGTGCTCTCCGACGTGACCAATCCGCTCCTGGGCCCACGCGGCGCGGCGGCGGTCTTCGGCGCGCAGAAGGGCATCGACGATGTCGCCCGCGCGGAGGCCGGGCTTGCTCACCTCGCCTCGTTCATCTGCCTCGACCCGATGGAGCCGGGGACGGGCGCGGCGGGGGGAACGGGCTTCGCCTTGCGTGCGTGGGGAGCGACGCTCGTCGCCGGAGCCGCCGAGGTTGCGAGAATCGTGCAGCTCGAGGATGCCGTGGCGGCAGCCGATGTGGTCGTGACGGGCGAGGGCAGCTTCGACGCCCAGTCCGCGGAGGGAAAAGTGCCCACTGCCGTGGCGGCCGTCGCGGCACAGACGGGTGTTCCCGTGGCGCTCGTCGCCGGACGGATCGGGGTCGAGGCGGACCTCCGCGCTTTCGACCGTGCGATCGCACTCATCGAGCTGTCCGGCTCCGCGGACGCGGCCCTCTCCGATCCTGCGTCCTGGCTGCTCCGGGCAGGCGCCGCACTTGCGCGCGACTACCGCGGACGGGCGTGACTTCGCCGGAAGACGTCAATGAACGAGGGAGGTGAAGACGAAGTGTTGACGTCAACATCTCGCTTCCCCTAGGCTTGGTATCACCATGTTAACGTCAACATGGCACGCTCCCCGGATCGCGACGACGCGATGCAGAGAGGAATCCCCCACGATGAAGTCCCTCGGTCTGATCGCGCTCGCCGCTGTTGCCGCCCTCGGTGTCACCGGAGTCGCCGCACCCCTGGTGGCGCCGCAACCCGCCGCCGCGGCATCCGTCGCAGAGGCAGCCGCTCCCGCCACCGTGACGATCACCCCCAACCCCGCCTACGCGTCGCAGCCCTTCGAAGGCTGGGGAACCAGCCTCGTCTGGTTCGCCAACGCGACGGGCAACTACCCCGAGAACGTCCGCAAGGACCTCCTCGACAAGGTGTTCGGTGAGGACGGGCTCAACCTCAACATCGCCCGGTACAACATCGGCGGCGGCAACGCGACGGACGTGCCGTCCTACCTGCGCCCCGGGGGCGCTGTGGAGGGCTGGTGGAACCCCGACCTCGGTAAGAGCGACGACGCAGGCCCGATCACCTCGACCTACGACGATCGCCGTCGCTACGCGGCCGCGTGGAACCCGGATGACCCGGCGGATTACAACTGGAACGCCGACGAGACCCAGCGCTGGTGGATCGAGGCGCTGAAGAGCAAGGTCACCAAGTGGGAGGCGTTCAGCAACTCCCCGCCGTACTTCCTCACGCAGAGCGGTTTCGTCTCGGGCGGCATCAACGACGGCTGGGCCGAGCAGCTCGCCCCCGCCGACATGGACAAGTTCGCCGGCTATCTCGTCAAGGTCGTCGAGCACCTCGAGCAGACCTACGGCATCACCTTCGACTCGCTGGATCCGTTCAACGAGCCGAACACCAACTACTGGAGTACCCAGATTCCCGACGGCGCCACCTGGCCGACCTCGGCGAGCCGTCAGGAGGGCGCGCACATCGGCTCCCGGGCACAGGACCAGATGGTCCAGGCCCTCGCCGCCCGACTGGCCGCGACGTCGACCACCACGAAGGTGCCGATTTCCGCGATGGACGAGACTAATCCCTCCCACTTCGTGGGCGATTGGAACGACTGGTCGCAGGAGTCGAAGGATGCCGTCGCTCAGCTGAACGTGCACTCCTACAGCACGGGTGACCGCACGCGGGTGCGCGACATCGCCAAGGCTTCCGACAAGCCGCTGTGGATGAGCGAGGTGGAGGGCAACTGGGACAGCTCCGGCGCCGGATTCAACCAGACCAACATCGACAACGGCATCGGCATGGCCGGTCACATGGTCGATGACCTGCGTGAGCTCGAGCCGCGCGCGTGGGTGTTCTGGCAGCCGGTGGAGGACCTCTACAACATGGAGAAGGTCGAAAAGACCAACTGGGGCAGTGTCTTCGTCGACTTCGACTGCAACGCGGACGGCAAGTCGCAGCGACGCATCGCCGACGGTGACGCCGACCCGTCGTGCAAGGTGCTGACCAACTCGAAGTACAACACGGTGCGCAACTTCACCCACTACATCCACCCGGGTGACCACCTCGTGCCCACGGACGACCCCCAGACCACCGCTGCTGTCACGGCGTCCGGCGACGGTGTGAACCTCGTGCACGTGAACCCCGATGACACGGCACGCACGGTGCGTCTCGACCTGTCGAACTTCCAGACGATCGCCTCGGGTGCGACGGTCACCCCGATCGTCACGACCGAGTCGCCCGCCGACGATGTCGAAAAGAACGCCCTCGTGGCCGGCAACGCTGTCGCAATCGACCCGGCGACCCACACGGCTACCCTCACGGTCCCTGCGAAGTCGGTCACGTCGTTCGTCGTGACGGGGGTATCCGGTGTCGCCAGTGCCGCCCCGCATGTCGCAGACGGTGCGAAGTACCAGCTCGTCGGCACACAGAGCGATAAGGCGCTCACGTTGCAGGGCTCGGCGCTGTCGATCCGCACCTCGGCAACGACGACGGATGCCGGGACCGCGCAGTCCTGGACGGCCACGTCGCTGTCGGGCGACGGCAGCAACCGGCAGCGCGTGCTGCTGCGCGCGGGCGACGGTCGTTACCTTGCGTCTTCGGGCGGATCGTTGACCGTCTCTGCGGAGAACGAAGAGCAGGCAGCGGCAGACCCGGCTGCGCAGTGGATACCGAACACGCGGGACGGGCGCGCGTTCTCCTTCCTCAACGTCGCGACCACGAGCGTGCTCGACATCGACGGTGCGGGCACGACCGACGGAACGAAGGTCGGCCTCTGGAGCTCCAACAACGGCGACAACCAGAACTGGACGCTCGCCTCGACCGAGCTGCAGAGCGGGGCGGACGTCAGCACGGCCACCGCGGCCGGCACGGCGCCCTCCCTCCCCGCCACCGTTGAACTCACCTACGCGGGTGGCGTCACCCGCTCCTCGGCGGTCACCTGGGACCTGAGCGGTCACGACTGGACGCCGGGAGTCACCGATGTCAGCGGCAGCGGCACCGATCCGTTCGGCAACGCGTTCACGGTCACCGCGCACGTCGAGGTCGGCGATTACACCGCACTGCCGGTGTCGTTGACCACGTATGCGGGCGTCACTGCAGCGGCGGTGACGGCAGCGGCTCCGCAGACGGTGCCCCTCGAGGTGCGGCCCGGCGGAGCCACGGCATCCGTTCCGGTCACGTGGTCGTGGGACGGCGTCACCGACGCCGAGCTCTCGGCGCCGGGCACGATCCAGGTCAGCGGGACCGCGGCGGTTCCGGGCGGCGGCACGTTACCCGCACTGCTGACCGTGATCGTTACTCCACCCAACGAGGCCAACATCGCGCCTTCAAGCACGCCGTCGGCGACGTACACCGAGAGCGGATACCCGGTCACGCGCACCATCAACGGGGTGACCGACGACAAGGGCTGGTCGAATTGGCGAGGCGGTAGTCTCGACGCGTCCGACACGCTGAGCTACGCGCTCGCTTCGCCCTCGGCGGTCTCGAAGGTGAAAGTGTACTTCCTGCGCGACGGGGGCACCTCGTGGGCGCAGACGATGCACGTGGACCGCCGCCTCGGCAACGGCGAGTGGATCATCGGCGACACGATCACGCCGGGCACGCCCGCCACCGGCAATCCCGTGGTGGAGGTTCCCCTCGGCGGTGGCCCGGTCGACCAGATCCGTGTCGTGATGAACGCCTACCCCAACACGCACCTCATCGTCTCGGAGGTCGAGATCTACGCGCCGTCGGCCTCGCCGTCGACTGTGGCCGACCTCGCGCGCCTCACGGTCGGGTCGACCGTGGTGCCGGGCTTTTCGTCGGGCACCACCTCGTACGCCGTCTCGGTTCCGGGCTCGTCGTGGCCGACCGTGGGTGCGGTCGCGGTCGACCAGAACGCCACCGTGGCGATCGCTCAGCCCGCGGATGCCGCCGGCATCGCGACCGTGACCGTCACCGCACCGTCGGGTGCGCAGAAGGTCTACACGGTCGCCGTGACGCTCGACTCCGGCGGGTCCACCCCGTCGCCGTCACCGTCGGCATCGCTTCCCTCCACCGGAGGTGAGATCCCGGCGCCGACCGAGGCCGCACTCACGGCAGAGCTGGAAGGGCGCATCTCGGGGCCGACCTCTCTCGCGGCCGGCACCACGATCTCGGTGCAGGTGGGTGCGGGCCGCGCCGGGCAGCAGGTCGGTGCCTGGCTGTTCTCCACGCCGCGGGCGCTGGGAACGGCGACGGTCGGTGCTGCCGGCACGATCGCGGTGACCGTGCCGCTGGACGCGCCGGCGGGAGCGCACCGTCTCGCGGTGACCGACGCCTCCGGCGCGGTCATCGGGTGGTACGCCGTCGCCGTGACGGCCGCACCCAACGCCCTCGCCTCGACGGGCGCGACGATGCCGTTCGGTATCGCTCTCGCCCTCGCCGCGCTGCTGCTGATCGCGGGTGGCGCGCTCGTTGCGCGACGGCGTCCCGTCGGGCGCTGACGTGCTTCGGGTGCGCGGATAGCGTCAGGCGTGATCCCAGTACGACGCGGCCACGAGCGCGTCGAAGTAGTCCAGCATCACGTTCGGGATGTCGCCCAGCGGAGTCGAGAACGTCGCGATGACGAGCTGTTTGGACTGCGGCACCGTGTACCAGTAGTCGGCCGTCAGCGTTCGTGTGTGCAGTCCCTCCTGCTCGGGGAGGTCGTGGTCGTCCACGTGGTGCAGACGCACGATCTCCGAGCCCGCAATGGTGGACGGGCGGGCGGTCTCGAGGTGTGCGATCCCGATCTGTTCGAACGACGCGCGCAGCGCCGCCATCACCGCCGCGGGCGACGTGCCGATCGCGGGACTCATGCGCATGTCGGGCGGTGAGTAGACCGTGAGGGTGACCGGCATCGGAAGGCCCGGCATGATCTCGGTGGCGATGAACATCGCCTGGGCATCACGCGATCGCGCCGCGGCGATGGCGTTCGTCAGGTCTTGACGCATCCGCGCCCGCACGGTCGCGTCGATGTCGCGTTTTCCGACGACGGATGCCACGAACTCGGAGATCAGCAGGGAGCTGTCGAGCTCGTTCAGCAGCACAGCGTGCCACGAACCGACCAGCCGGAAGCGCAGCGGCGGTACCGGAATCTGAACCTGCGTCACTCGCGGGCGCCGAGTGTCTCGTCGATGGCGTTTCGCATCACTCCGATGCCGGCGCCGACGCTGATGTACCGCACACCGAGCTCGTCGGCGGCTGCGGTGAGATCGAGAGAAGCCCCCTTCTCGTCCTTCGCGAACAGATCGACGTGCGCGGGGTCGCGGTCTCCGGCGCGGCGGGCGGCGAGGAGCAGCCGGCCCAGCTCATCTGCGCTCACCGCCTCGGAGCCTGCCAGCACCACGTCGACGACCCATCCCGACGCCATCCCGCTGGTGCTCTTCTCCGCCGCGGCGTTGACCACCCGCGGATCTGCCGCCGTGACGGCGGCGACGACTTCAGACACGTGTTCCTCCTCAGAACCTTTCGTCGACGGGGCGCAGGCGACGCACAGCAGTGCCATCGTCACGGCGATGGTCGCCAGCGCCGTGCGTCGGCTGCGCATCATTCGTGCCACGTGTAGTACTCCGTTTCGGTGTAGCTTCCCGGGCCGTCGAAGAATCGATCGAGATCGTCGACGCCGTCCACCTCCCCGAGGTGATCGCCCAGTGTGATGCCGTACTGGCGCGCGTTGTGGATCTCGTCGACGTCGGAGGGGTCGCCGGGCGCCGTGTCGGTGATCGTCGTCCAGTTGTCGCGCACGGGAGGCGGCGTGAAGAAGTCGAGGGTCGGCACGGGGTCTCCCTCGTGCTGCACCGAGATCACTCGGGTGGAATCCGGGATCGGCATGTTGTCGATGGGGGCACCTCAGACGACGATGGCGGCGAAGTTGTAGCTGTCGGACCGGTACGCCGCCAGATGGCCCGCAAGGATGCCGCCCTGGCTGAAGCCCACCAGCATGACCGGGTCGCCGTCGGGGCCGCCCTTGATTCCGGCCTGCTGCATCGCGTCCATGACGGCCCGTTCGTACTGGGTGCGCAGACTCGGAAAGAGCACGAGTGCCATGTTGCTGTCGACGTCGTTGACGGCGCCCGAGTCCTTCATCGCCTGGAACAGTGCGAAGTCCTTGCCGGACATCGTCGAGGCCAGCGCTTGCCAGTCCTGAGTGCTCGGCAGGACGATCCGCCACGACACCGACCCGTCGGCGGCGACGATCTTCTCGATCTTCACAACGGTCTTGTCGGCTCCGCCCTCGTCGTCGACGAAGGCGGCCTCACCGAAGACGTCCTTCACGCCGTTTGTCGCGTCGGCGTCGCGACGCGGCTCGTACGGCTTCACGGTGGGGGTTTCTTTGCCGACGTCGCTCGCGACACGCACCGCGATGATCGACGCGACGATGAGCACCACCACTGCCGCAATCGACAGCAGCAGCGGTATCAGCAACTCCGGTGCGAGGAGGAGGACGGCGAGCAGCGCGATCGCGGCCACGAGAGCCACCACGAGCAGCAGGGTGACCAGCAGCGCCGTCACGATCGTCGCGATGATGTCGATGAGTGTCGAGGCGAGGGTCGTGAACACCTCTTGCGCCCACTGCGCGATCGACGCGAAGAAGTCGCCGACACCGCCCCAGAACTGGTTCCAGTCGTCCGCGAAGGAATCGGCGCCTTCCGCCGTTGCCGTCTCGATCGCCGCAATGGCGCGATCGGCGGCCGCCCGGATGTCGTCGCGGGCCCGCTGCAGAGTCCGCTGGGCATCCTGCACGCTCTGTCGGGCGGAGCCGAGCGCGTTGTTCAACCGGCGGTACTCGTCCCAGAGATCTTCGGTGGGAAGCCCCTCGGCCTCGGCTCGGGTGATCGCGATCTGGTTGTCGTTGATGTCGGACTCGGTGCGGTACGAGCGGTTCTCGTAGTACTCGGCGCTCTGCAGGGCGGCGCGCGCTGTCGCCTGGATGGGAGCGAGCTCCACGGCAAACGTGTGCAACGCGCTGGCGGTGCCGGTATACCGCGTCTCGGCCTTCTCCAGCGTGCCCTTCGTCTTCGCGGCGACCGTGGTCACCGCATCGATCGCCTTGCTCGTCTGTCCCTCGACGAGAGCGTTCAGTGCTTCGGTGGCCTGCGCGATCGCGGTGGCCGATGTGCGCAGCTGATCGGCGCGAGTGCCGAGCGCATCGGCCTGGCCGGCGAACACATCGGCGAAGTCCGCTTCGAGAGCGCTCACTGCGGGCTCTCCGGGATCACGGCATCCACCATGCCCTGCGACAGCGAGTCGGCGAGGTTCACGTCGAGATCGGTCATGACATCGACGATCGCATCGAGCGAGTCGCGGACGAAGGTGAGTTGCTCCTCCAGCGCTGCGCGCTGTGCGTCCCAGTTGCCGGCGAAGTCGCGGACCTTGCCGGCAAGGCGCTCCTCGCCGGTGAGGCCAGCGATGTCATCGCCCACCCGGCCCGCTCCCTGGAACAGTGAGATTGCCGTGTTGACGCGGGTACGGCTGGAGTGCAGAGTGTCGAAGTCCAGCTTGATATCACTCACGGTCGCCTCCTTTACGGCTCATAGGAAACCCTATTTTCTGAGCGCGGCTGTCCCCATGGGTAGTTCTGCCCACCCGCGGAGGCGAGAGCTGGGTGCCCCCCGCTGGATGATTGGGTCAGGCACCGCCCAGGGCGGCTGCGACGACGGCGCGGGCCTCGGCCTGCACCTCGCGCAGGTGGTCTTCGCCGCGCAGCGACTCGGCGTACAGCTTGTAGACGTCTTCCGTGCCGGAGGGGCGTGCGGCGAACCACGCATGCTCGGTCTGCACCTTGAGGCCACCGATGGCCGCGCCGTTTCCCGGCGCATGCGACAGCTTGGCGGTGATCGGTTCGTCGGCCAGCTCCGTCGCCGCGACCGCGTCGGGGGAGAGATTGGCCAGCGCAGACTTCTGGGCAGGGGATGCCGGGGCATCCACGCGCTGATAGGCGGACGCGCCGAACTCGGCCTCCAGCTCCGCGTAGCGCTGCGAGGGGGTCTTGCCGGTCACGGCGAGGATCTCGGCGGCGAGCAGGCACAGCAGGATGCCGTCCTTGTCGGTGGTCCACACCGAGCCGTCGAAACGGAGGAAGGACGCTCCGGCGGATTCTTCGCCGCCGAAGACGACCGAGCCGTCGAGCAGGCCCGGGACGAACCACTTGAAGCCGACCGGCACTTCGAGCAGGCGGCGTCCGAGGGAGGCCACGACGCGGTCGATGATCATCGACGACACGAGCGTCTTGCCGACGGCGGCATCCGTCTGCCACTGCGGACGGTGCGCGCACAGGTAGTCGATCCCCACCGCGAGGTAGTGGTTGGGGTTCATGAGTCCGGCATCCGGGGTGACGATGCCGTGGCGGTCGGCGTCGGCGTCGTTGCCGGTGAGGATGTCGTACTCGTGGCGGCGGGCGACGAGGGCGGCCATCGCCGACGGCGAGGACGGATCCATCCGGATCTTCTCGTCCCAGTCGAGGGTCATGAAGCGCCACGTCGGGTCGACCTCGGGGTTCACGACGGTGAGATCCAGGCCGTACCGTTCGCCGATGAGTGCCCAGTACTCCACCGAGGCGCCGCCGAGCGGGTCGGCGCCGATGCGCACGCCGGCACGCGCGATCGCCTCGACGTCGATGATCGTGGCAAGGTCTGCGACGTAGCCCTCGCGGAAGTCGTAGGTG
>CAUPYO010000014.1:0-13997 GCA_963515565.1 uncultured Microbacterium sp. | reverse complement strand
GGTTCTCGTCGTCGAGGGGAAGAACCTGCCCGTCCAGCGGGCCTCCGTGCAGTCGTGCGATCGCCATGGTGTACCTCCGACGAAGAAGCGGAATGTGAACGTCCAGCCTATCCCCGAGGTGTCAATGCGTCGGGAAGCCCAGGCTGATCTGGCTCTCGCTGGGCTCGGGCCACCGCGTCGTGACGACCTTGCGGCGAGTGTAGAACGCGAATGCCTCGGGCCCGTACATGTGAGTGTCGCCGAAAAGGGAGTCTTTCCACCCGCCGAACGAGAATGCGCCGATGGGAACCGGGATCGGCACGTTGATGCCCACCATGCCGACCTCGATGTCGTACTCGAACTGCCGAGCCGTCTTTCCGTCGCGCGTGAACACGGCGGTGCCATTGGCGTAGCGGTTGGCGTTGATGAGCGAGACGGCCTCGTCGTATGTGGCGACGCGGACCACCGAGAGCACGGGGCCGAAGATCTCCTCGTCGTAGACCCGCATACCCGGGGTGACGCCGTCGACCAGCGAGGGGCCGATGAAAAATCCCTGCCCCGCGACGTCGAGATCTCGTCCGTCGACCACGACGCGGGCCCCTTCGCCGGCGGCCCCCGCCACGAAGCCGCGCACGCGATCCAGCGCGTCGCGCGTGATGAGCGGGCCCATGTCGGTGTGCGGATCGGCGCCGTTGCCGACGACCAGACCCGCGATGCGCTCCGTGACCTTCGCGATGAGCCCGTCGGCGACGTCGCCGACGGCGACCACCACCGACACGGCCATGCAGCGCTCCCCCGCCGACCCGTAGGCGGCCGATACCGCGGCATCCGCTGCGGCGTCGAGGTCGGCATCGGGCATGACGATCATGTGGTTCTTCGCGCCGCCCAGCGCCTGTACCCGCTTGCCGTTCTCGGCCGCTCGCGCGTAGATGTACTTCGCGATCGGTGTTGAACCCACGAACGACACCGCGCGGACGACCGGATCGTCCAGCAGCGCATCGACGGCTTCTTTGTCTCCGTGCACCACGTTCAGGATGCCGGCGGGAAGGCCGGCTTCAGCGAACGCCTCGGCCAGCCACACGGCGGCCGAGGGGTCGCGCTCACTGGGTTTGAGGATCACGGCGTTGCCGGCCGCGATGGCCGTGGTGACCATCCAGAGCGGCACCATGGCCGGGAAGTTGAAGGGGGTGATGCACGCGACGACGCCCACCGGCTGACGCACCTGGTGCACGTCGACGCCCGACGCCACCTGCTCGGAGTAGTCGCCTTTGAGGTGATGCATGAGGCTCGTGCAGAACTCGACGTTCTCGAGCCCGCGCGCCACCTCGCCGAGCGCGTCGTCGACGGTCTTGCCATGCTCGGACGTGATGATGCGCGCCAGCTCTTCCGCTCGTGAGGAGATGATCTCGCGAAGGCGGAACATGACCTGCTGGCGTTTGCCGAGACCCGTGTCACGCCAGCCGCGTTGCGCACGTTCGGCCACGCCGACGGCCTCGCGCACGACGGCAGCCGAGGCGAGGGCCACCTCGCCTCTCTGGCGCCCCGTGGCCGGGTCGAACACAGGCCCCGTGCGGTCGGCAGCGCCGACGCGCTCGCCGCCGATGATGTGCGGAACCGTGCTCAGCGCGGGTTCGGTGACCGTGGTGCTCATAGTGTGCTCTTCCGATCGGAGTCGGTCAGTGGGATGCGGTGGCGTCGCGGGCGGGGTCGTAGCCGCGGAGCGCGCCGTCGGGCGAGGCGAACTGCGCGACGAGCGTGCAGTCCTTGGCGCCGAGGCCCTCGGCGACGAGCGTATCGAGTTGAGTGAGGGCGAGGCGCGCGGCCGGCAGACGGACACCGGTCTCTGCACCGGCCTGAACGGCGAGAGCGCAGTCCTTCCGGGCCAGATCGACGGAGAAGGTGGCGTCGAAGTTGTTGTTCGCGGCGGCTTTGTCGACCACGCCGGGTACGGGATACCAGGTGCGCAGCGCCCACGAGTCACCCGACGACACACGTGCCACGTCCCAGAAGACACGGGGATCGAGGCCGAGTTGCTCGGCCAGCTGAGATCCTTCCGAGACGGCGAGGACATTGATGAACAGCATCATGTTGTTCACCAGCTTCGCGGCGATTCCCGCGCCCGCCGGGCCGCACGCGATGACGTTTCCCGCCATCGGCCCGACGACCTCGCGGGCACGTTGGACGTCGCGGGGACGGCCGCCGAGCATGAAGGTGAGGGTATGGGCCTCGGCGCCGGCGGTACCGCCGGAGATCGGGGCGTCGACGAACGACAGCTGCCTCGCCTCCGCCTCGCGGTGGCACCATCTCGACGTCTCGACGTCGACGGTCGAAGTGTCCAGCAGCAGCGTGGAGGATGCCGCGCGCGCGAAGATCCCGTCCGGCCCCCCGTAGACGCCGCGGACGTGCTCGGGCTTGGGGAGGGAGGTGATGACGGCATCCGCACCGTCGAGTGCCGCGGCGATCGTCGGTGCGATCTGCACGCCGCGCGCGGCGGCCGCTCGCGTCGCCGCCGCGTCGAGGTCGACGCCGCGGACCGTATGGCCGGCCGCGACGAGGTGGGCGGACATGGGCTGACCCATGTGCCCGAGACCGATGAAGGCGATGATGGCCATGGCTCCTCCTTCGTGCCGACGACGTCCTGCGCGCGACCTGCAACCGTGACGCTCATCGTCGTTCCGAGCCGGCCGCCGTCATCGTCGACGACGGCCGTCACGGTCAGCGTAAGCATCCGGCTCCTGCCTATCAATGCACAGAGACGCGGGAAACTTGCACGGCTGCTGTGCATTGATGCACACTCGACGACATGAACACGAGCGCGGACGATCCCCCGCTGGACGCGCTCATGACCTTCCTCTCGGTGGCTCGCCTCGGGCGGTACACCGCCGCCGCCGACGTGCTGGGCGTCAACCACTCCACCGTCTCGCGGCGCATCATGACGCTGGAAACAGCCATGGGTGGCCGGGTGCTCGTGCGCACCTCGGGCGGCTGGGCGGTCACGGCGCTCGGCCGCCGTGCGCTGGGGATCGCCGAACGCATCGAGGCGTCGCTGCGCGAGCTGGTCGACGGTGAGGATGCCGATGTCGTGCACGGCATTGTCCGCATCTCAGCACCCGACGCGTTCACGGCGGTGTTCCTCGCGCCCGCGGTGACGGCGCTGCGCCGCAGGCATCCAGGCCTCGCCGTCGAGCTACTGTCGGCCACGCAGCGCGTGCGGCAGAACCGTTCGGGCGTCGACCTCGAGATCGTCGTGGGCCGACCGCGCGTGCGGCGCGCCTATGCGACGGCGATATGCGCGTACGCGTTGCGCCTCTACGCCGCGCCGGACTACCTCGCCGCACACGGCATTCCCGAGATGCTCTCGGACTTGTCCGCCCACCCGCTCGTCTACTACGTCGAGAGTTCGTTGCAGGTCGATGAGCTGGACCGCGCGCTGCAGGAGCTGCCGGACTCCCCTGCATCGGTGCGCTCGACGAGCGTGTTCGCGCATGTGGAGGCCACCGCGGCCGGCGCCGGCATCGGGCTGCTGCCCGATTTTCTCGGCGACGTCGATCCGCGCCTGGTGCGCGTGCTCGACGGCGCGTACGCGCATCCGCTCGCCTATTGGGCTGTGACCCGCGACGAGGGCCCCCGCAATCCCGCCGTCGCCGCGACGCTCGATGCGATCACGACCTACATCCGGGAGAGCCCGCAATGAAACCGTTTCTGCTGCTCGCCACGCGCGCCGAGGACATCCCCGCCGACGAGGAGTATGCCCTGTTCCTGCGCTTCACGGGCCTCACGCCGGAGCAGCTCGTGCGCGTGCGGCTGGAGGCCGGGCCGCTGGGCGCGGTGGATCTCGACGACTACTCCGGCGTCTTCGTCGGGGGCGGGCCGTTCAACGCGTCGGACCCGTGGGAGAAGAAGTCCGTGACCCAACGCCGTGTAGAAGCGGAGATCGCGGCCCTGCTCGATGACGTCGTCGCCCGCGACTTCCCCTTTTTCGGGGCTTGCTACGGGGTCGGCACCGTCGGAGCACACCAGGGCGCCGTGATCGACGGCACCTATCGGGAGCCCATCAGTGTCGTCGAGGTGCACAAGACCGACGACGGTCGCACCGACCCCCTGCTGTCCGCTCTTCCCGAGACGTTCGCCGCGTTCGTCGGGCACAAGGAGGCGATCACGCGCCTGCCGGACTCTGCCACCCTGCTCGTGAAGGGTGACGGCTGCCCGGTGCAGATGTTTCGCGTGGGAGCGAATGTCTATGCCACCCAGTTCCACCCGGAGTGCGATGTCGAGGGCATCTCGACGCGCATCCGCGCCTACGCCGGCCACGGCTACTTCGCCGCCGACGAGCTCGAGTTCACGCTCAGCGCGGTGCGACGCCTGCCCGTGGTGCACACCGGACGCATCCTGCGGGCGTTCGTCGAGCGTTACGCCCGCTGACGGCCCGACGCCCTCAGAGCACCGGCGGGGTGTGCCAGATGCGCTCGATGTAGTCGCGCATCGACCGGTCGGAGGAGAAGTAGCCGCTCCGGGCGACGTTGAGGATCGCCGACCGCGTCCAGGCATCCTGGTCGGTGTAGGCGGCATCCACCCTGGCCTGCGCCTCGATGTACGAGGAGTAGTCGGCGAGCACCATGAAGCGGTCGTCGTACAGCAGGTTGGACACGATCGGTTCGAAAACGCTCCGGTCGCCGTTCGAGAACGCTCCGGAGGCGATGAGGTCGATCGCCCGCCGCAGGTTGTCATCCTGCTGGTAGAAGTCCGCGGGCTTGTAACCGCGAGCCCAGAGCGCCTCGACCTCGGGCTCGCTCATACCGAACAGGAAGAAGTTGTCGTCGCCGACGAGCTGGCGGATCTCGACGTTCGCGCCGTCGTCGGTCCCGATGGTCAGGGCGCCGTTGAGCGCGAACTTCATGTTGCCCGTGCCCGAGGCCTCCTTGCCGGCGAGCGAGATCTGCTCCGACAGGTCGGCGGCGGGAATCAGGCGCTCGGCCAGGGTGACGTTGTAGTTCGGCGGGAACAACACCTTGAGGCGCCCTTCGACGCGCGGATCGCTGTTGACGACGTCGCCCACCGCATTGATGAGGTGGATGATGCGCTTGGCCATGACGTAGCCCGGCGCCGCCTTCGCCCCGAAGATGACGGTGCGCGGCTGCACATCGGATGCCGCGACACGGCCCGACACGATGCTCTCGTACTGCGTCACGATGTGGAGCAGCTTCAGCATCTGCCGCTTGTACTCGTGCAGGCGCTTGACCATGACATCGAGCATGTGCCCGTCGCTGATCTCGAAACCGTCGCGGGCGCGCAGCACCTCGCCGAGGCGGCGCTTGTTGGCCGACTTCACGTCGGCGAACGCCTGGCGGAACTGCGGGTCTTCGGCGTAGGCCTCGAGTTCACGGAGGCGTTCGAGATCGGTGAGCCACCCGGTGCCGATCGCCTCGGTGACCAGCTCGGAGAGCCCAGGGTTGGCAAGGCGCACGAAGCGGCGCGGCGTGATGCCGTTGGTGACGTTGGTGAACTTGCCCGGGAAGAAGTCGTTGAAGTCGGGCAGTACCTTGTCGCGCAGCAGCTGGGAGTGCAGTTCGGCGACGCCGTTGACCTTCGATCCGGCCACGGTCGCGAGGTACGCCATGCGGACGCTCCGCTCGGGGAACTCGCCGATGATCGACATGTTGCGCAGGCGCATCTCGTCGTCGCCGTAGCGCTCGCGCACCTCTTCGAGGAACTCTTCGTTGATGCGGTAGATGATCTCGAGGTGGCGCGGCAGGAGTCGCCCGAGCAGGTCGACGGACCAGACCTCCAGAGCCTCGGGAAGAAGCGTGTGGCACGTGTAGGCGAAGCACTTCTGCGTGATCGCCCACGCGGCATCCCAGTCGAGCTTCTTCTCGTCGGTGAGCACGCGCATCAGTTCGGGCACGCCGATCACCGGGTGGGTGTCGTTGAGCTGGAAGATGACGCGGTCGGGCAGCTTCTCGACATCGAAGTCGCCCGGGAGCATGTTGTCGAGGAAGTCGCCGATGGATGCCGCGACGAAGAAGTACTGCTGCTGCAGACGCAGCTCCTTGCCCTGCGGTGTGGAGTCTTCGGGGTAGAGCACTTTGGAGATGTTCTCGGCGAACGTCTGTGCGCGGACGGCTTCTTCGTAGTCGCCGGAGTTGAAGACGCGCAGGTCGAACGAATCGGTCGCCTTGGCGCTCCACAACCGCAGCGTGTTGACGCGCCCGTTGAGGTAGCCGGGCACCATGTAGTTGTACGGGACCGCGAGCACGTGCCAGCCCGGGACCCAGCGGTTGCGGGTGACGCCGTCGTCGTCGTAGTGCTCGGTGTGTCCGCCGAACGAGATGCGACGGGCGGCTTCGGGGTGGGGGAACTCCCACGGCGAACCGAGCGTCAGCCACGCATCGGGCTGTTCGACCTGCTGTCCGTCGACGAAGGTCTGGCGGAAGATGCCGTACTCATAGCGGATGCCGTAGCCGACGTTGGGAACGCCCATCGTGGCGAGCGAGTCGATGAAGCAGGCCGCGAGGCGTCCGAGGCCGCCGTTGCCGAGGCCCGGCTCGACTTCCTGCGCACGCAGGTCGTCGATGTCGATGCCGCAGGCGGCCATTGCCTCGGTCGCGATCTCGGTGAGGCCGCTGGCGAGCAGGTTGTTGTCGAGCTGGCGCCCCAGCAGGTACTCGGCGGAGAGGTAGCAGACGCCCTTCGCCTGGCTCACCCGCTGGCGGCGCAGGTCTTCGAGCCAGCGCGCCATGAGGTAGTCGCGCACCGTCATGGCGAACGCGAAGTAGCGATCGTTGGGGCTGGATGCCGACAGCGGCACGCCCCGCTCGTAGTTGAGATTGCGCAAGAACTGGCGGACGAACCCGTCCACCGAGCTCGCCGGCCCGGTGACCGGGGCGAGAGCCAGGGGGTGACTCGCGTTCAGGGGGCGGTGCGGCGATGTGGACTCGGTCACGGATTCGGGTTCTGACACAGATCACACGCTAATGGGAGCCCGCCCTTGACGCACATCGGCGCGGCTGTCTTCACGAGGCCCTTACCTGGCCGTTACACGAACGTCAGTCACGCCCGCGCGGATGCCTCCCGCTCGTGCTCCTCGGCGCGGCGTGCCGCCTCGAGCTCGGCGGTGGCGAGCCCGATCGCGTTCTCGGCGGTCTGTACGCGCCGCTGGGCGAATGTGCGCGCACCGTGGCGGGACCGTACGCGATCGCCGTGCTCCTCGACGAGCGTGAAGATGTACGACGTCGCGATCAGAATGACCTGCGCCGACAGGTTGATCCACAGCAGCAGGGCGATCAGCGACGCGAACGACGCGAGAAGCGGATTCGATGACGCTCCCCCGATGAACAGTCCCGACAGCTGCTGCAGCACGGTGAGGCCGGCGGCGCCGATGAGCGATCCGATCCAGAGCGCCTTCGCCGGGGCACGCACTCCCGACAGCACGCGGAACAGGACAGCGATGACGGCGGCATCCAGCAGGAACGTCACGAGGATCGCGAGCAGTCGCGTGCCCCACCCGATCGCGGGGTCTTCACGGGCGAGACCGAGCCACCCGGCGACCATCCCGAGGCCCGCGGTTCCGAGCATCGTGACCGCCGCCGAGGCGATCAGCGCTGCACCCACACCGATCGCCAGAGCGACGTTGCGCAGCAGCACGAGCCAGATCGGGACGTCATCGGTGAGCCTGTCGCAAAGGAGGCGCATCGCCGTCCGCAGCGAGCCGATGGCGCCGATCGCTGCGCCGACCAGGCCGACGAGCGAGAACACGCCGGCGATCGACAGGCCGACGGGCATGGCGATGTTGTCGACCTTGATGAGGCCGCTGTCGCCGACGAGTCCCGGGATCGTGCGGTCCACTGCGGCCACCAATGCGGACCACGCCTCTGAGTCGCCCGACAGCCAGAGCGCGGCCAGCGAGAACCCGAGCAGGACCGCCGCGAAAATGCTGAACAGGGTGCGGTAGGTGACACTGTCGGCGAGCATGGCGCCGCGGCGTTCGCTGTAACGCAGGAAGGCACGCACGGGCGTCAGCGACAAGGCGCGGGCGATGACGCGGGAGATGTCCATGCCGCTCAGGATATGCGGCGAGACGATCCTGCCGGAGGGCCTTGACAGCGTCGCCGAAGGCCGCGCCGGGTCACTCCGGGCCACTCGGGGCCACTCATTCGTGTCAGAGCACCCCGTCGGCGGCGACCATGCCGATGCCGGCGCCGGCGACGAGGAACGGGCCGAACGGGATCGCCGTCGAACGGGTGGCGCGTCGCGTCACGATGAGCACGAGTCCCACGAAGCCACCAAGGATGAAGGCGGCGAGCGCGCCGGCGAACACGGCCGACCATCCGATCCAGCCGAGTGCGACGCCGACCACAGCGGCGAGCTTGACATCGCCGCCGCCCATCGCTCCCCGCCCCACCGCGCGGAGCAGGGCGAAGAACGCGAACAGTGCAGCGCCGGCCGACAGCGCACGCACCAGCGCGCTCCACGGCGCGCCGAGCAGGCAAGATGCCGCGAACAGCGCGACCGTCGCCGCCAGCAGCGGCAAGACGATCACGTTGGGAAGGCGGTGCGTGCGCAGGTCGACGAGGGTCAGCGCGACGCCGGCGGCCGCGATCAGCAGGTAGGCCGCCGTGCACAGCGCGAACGCGATCGGTGCCTCGCCCGCCGGCGCCTGTCCCCAGCCGGCGCTGCGGAGCGCGCACATCATCACGAGCGAGAACGCGACGCCCGTCGCCGCCACGACCGCCGCACGCTGCGCGCGAGACGGCCGGTCACGGCGATGCGGGCCGGAGGGCACCACCCGAAGAACCAGCGCGTCGACCCCGACACCCGCGACAAGACCGGAGAGGCCCGCGATCGCGATGAGCACCGCGTCAGACACCCAGCACCTCCAGCTCGACGGTCACGGTGCCGGTGCCGTCCACGCCCTCCGCGTCGCGGACCGCGCGCTTGAGCGGCAGCACGTACGCACCACGCTCCTTGTCGGGGAAGATCGAGGTTCGCCACCGCGACGATCCGATGGCTGCTTCGACACGGACCGCACCGAAGCCTCGCGGAGGGTGCGTGACCTCCCTGACGTCGGCGCTGAAATCCTCCGGCAGCGCCACGAAGTACCAGTCCTGCTGGCGCGCGGACCAGCGGAAGATCTCCCCCTCGAACTCGATACGCATCCGGTCATGCTAGCGCGGTTCGCATCGAGGAGATGTTCGGCTGTGAAAGCCGAGATGACCGGGTCTTTGTCGCAATTGCGTACCTCTACGGATAGATGACGACGGGAGTTCCCGGCGGCAGCAGGGCGAGGCGGTCGACGGTCGGCCCGTCGAGATAGATGCACCCGAACGAGGTCGCACCGGAGCGTTCCCGGTAGTAGTGGAAGGCAGTCACCGCAACCGTTCCGCCGTCGAAGCCGGCCAGCGTCGGCGACTGGACCCCGAGGTAGACCAGCGGATGCCCCTGGGTGTACGCGAACTGCGGCACCACTCGCGTCAGCATGACGAAAGTGCGCCCCACCGGTGTCGGTGTGGACGGCTCACCCCACGCGAAGTCGTCGGCGACGCGCTCGACTCCGGATGCCGAGACGACATCGATCGTGTGATCGGCCAGGTGCACCTCGACGTAGGCCTGCACGGGGGTGATCTCGACGTCGGCAGCACGCAGCCACCCGACGGTCTGCGCCGGGTTGCCTTCCGGCGGTAGGCCCTGACGTCCCGCGAGCAGGACCTTGACCCAGTTCGCCTCGTGCGTCACCACCGGCACCGTGGTTCCCCCGTACGCAGCATCGCGCGGCAGATAGCCGATCGGCTGTCCGGCGGGATCGGCGAAGATCGGTGCGGCCACGTGGGCGCGGGCAAGCTCGCCGGTCATCGGAGCGAAGGGCGCATCATCGACGGGGATGGCGGGAGTCACCGACCACACATCGATCGGACGCAGGGTGCGGATGTCGTAGGTCGCCGTGTTCGCGGGCGACTCTGCAGGGGCAGCGCCCAGCGCCGGCGCACCCGTCGCCGGAGTCGCCGCGACAGGGGCGAGCTGGCCATTCGGGGAGTGACCCGCGACCCCCAGCATCACCGCGGCCGCGGCGACCAGAGCCACGAGCACCGCCGACGCGGTCACGAGCCACGGGGCGATGTCCCCGAACCGTGCGCGGCGGATGCGGTGCATGCCCCCAGGGTACGGACCGCGGGCGCACACGGACAGCGACCGACAGATATGAAAACCGCACGAAGAAGGGGGCCGGGTATGCTCCCCCGGCCCCCTCGCCCTGCAGCGTCGGTCAGGCGCTGGCCTTGGCCTTCTTGGCCGCACCCTTGGCGGGTGCCATGGTGCGAACGGTGCCGGTGACGGCCTCGCTCTCCGCGTGGGCGACCTTGCGCGCCGCGCGGACCTCGTCGAACGACGTGCCGTAGTAGGCCGCCTCCATGAGGGTCTTCATGTCCTCGATCATCGGCATGCGCGGGTTGGCCGGCGCACACTGGTCGCGGTAGGCGGCCAGGGCGAGCTCCTGCAGACCGGAGATGAAGACGGTCTCGTCGACACCCTGCTGCTGGAAGGAACGCTCGATCCCGACGCGGTCGCGCAACTCCTCGACGGCGCGGGCGTAGCTCTCGACACCCTCCTCCGGGGTGGATGCCGCAAGGCCGAGGTGCTGGGCGATCTCCTGGAACCGCTCGGGCGCGATGTAGCGCTCGTACTTCGGCCAGCTGGTGAGCTTCGTCGGGACCGTGCCGTTGTAGCGGATCACGTGGGGCAGATACACCGCGTTCGTGCGGCCGTGCACCAGGTGATACGTCGCGCCGGTGACGTGCGCCATCGCGTGGACGATTCCGAGGAAGGCGTTACCGAACGCCATGCCCGAGATGGATGCCGCGTTGTGCATCTTCTCGCGGGCCTTGATGTCTTCGGCATCCGTCGAGTTCGGCTGCGCCTTGGTGCTGCGCTCGATGTTCTCGAAGATGAGCTTGATCGCGTGCAGGCACAGGCCGTCGGTGTAGTCGTTGGCGTACACCGACACAAAGGCCTCGGTGGCGTGCGTCAGGGCGTCGAAGCCGGCATCGGCGACCAGGAATCCGGGCAGCATCTTGGTGAGCACGGGGTCGATGATCGCAACCGACGGGGTCAGTGCGTAGTCGGCGAGCGGGTACTTCATGCCCGTCTCGTCGTCGGTGATCACGGCGAACGGGGTCATCTCGCTGCCGGTACCCGACGTCGTGGGGATGCAGACGAGCTTCGCCTTCTTGCCGAGCTCGGGGAACTTGAACGCACGCTTGCGCACGTCGAAGAACTTCTCGCACATGTCGGAGAACTCGACCTCGGGGTTCTCGTAGAGCAGCCACATCACCTTGGAGGCATCCATCGGCGAGCCGCCGCCGAGGGCGATGATCGTGTCGGGCTGGAACTGACGCATCAGCTCGGCGCCGGCGCGGACCTCGGAGACCTTCGGCTCGGGCTTGACGGTGCTGATGAGCTGCACCTGCACGCGGTTCTCACGGCGGTTCAGCACGTCCATGATCTTGTCGACGTAGCCGAGCGTGGTCATGGTCTCGTCGGTGACGATCGTCACGCGCTCCACACCGCGCATGTCGGCCAGGTAGCGGATCGCGTTCGGCTCGAAGTAGGTCTTCGCGGGGATCTTGAACCACTGGAGGTTGTTGTTGCGACGTCCGATGCGCTTGACGTTCAAGAGATTCACCGCCGAGACGTTGTTGGAGACCGAGTTGTGCCCGTAGGAGCCGCAGCCGAGCGTAAGCGACGGCATGAAGGCGTTGTAGATGTCACCGATGCCGCCGAGTGCCGACGGGCTGTTCTCGATGATGCGGACGGCCTTGACGACGGTGCCGAACTCGGCGATGACGTCCTGGTCGTTGGAGTGGATGGCGCCGGAGTGACCGAGGCCGTCGAAGTCGACCATCTGGCGAGCCAGATCGATGCCCTCGGCGGGGCTCGACGCACGCAGCACGGCCAGCACCGGGGCGAGCTTTTCGCGGGTCAGCGGCTCGTGCGGACCGACGCCCGAGACCTCCGCGAGGATGATCGACGTGTTCTCCGGCACGGTGAAGACGGCGTGCTCGGCGATCCACTGCGGCGACTGGCCGACGACGGTGGGGTTGAGCTTGGCTCCCGCGCAGTTCTCACTGAACGCCGCGACGCCGAAGATGAACTCTTCCAGCATCCGCTTCTCGTCCGGCGTCGCCAGGTAGGCGTGCAGCCGGGAGAACTCGGCGAGCGCTTCGGCGGCGATCGGCTCGTCGAGGATGACGGCCTGCTCGCTGGCGCACACCATGCCCATGTCGAACGACTTCGACAGCACGATGTCGTTGACCGCCCGGCCGACCTTGGCGGTGCGCTCGATGAAGGCGGGCACGTTGCCGGCGCCGACGCCGAGGGCCGGCTTGCCGCAGGAATACGCGGCGCGGACCATGGCGTTGCCGCCGGTGGCGAGGATGAGGGCGACGCCCGGGTGGTTCATGAGTTCGCCCGATGCCTCCATCGAGGGCTCTTCGATCCACTGGATGCAGTTGGCGGGAGCGCCGGCGGCGACCGCGGCGTCACGAACGATCTTCGCGGCGGCGACGGAGCACTTCTGTGCGGCGGGGTGGAAGCCGAAGACGATGGGGTTGCGCGTCTTCAGCGCGATGAGTGACTTGAAGATCGCGGTCGAGGTCGGGTTGGTGACCGGGGTGAGTCCGCAGATGACACCCACCGGGTCGGCGATCTCGGTGATGCCGGTGATCTCGTCGTGGGAGATGACGCCGACCGTCTTCTGGTTGATGATCGAGTTCGTGACGTGCTCGCAGGCGAACATGTTCTTCACGGCCTTGTCCTCGAACAGTCCTCGGCCGGTCTCTTCGACCGCCATGAGGGCGAGTTCGCCGTGGAAGTGCAGGGCCGCGACGCTCGCCTTGCGAACGATCTGGTCGACCTGTTCCTGCGTGAAAGATGCGTACTCTGCGAGCGCGGCTTGTGCGCCTTCGACCAGAGCATCGATCGAGGTGGACATTGTGGGTCTCCTACCCGGCGCGAACACGGTGTCCGCGTCATCGCTTTCCGGGTCCGAGGGCTCTCGGGCCTGTCTGAGATCAGTATGGCAGATGTGGTCTGACCACACAAGCTACGCGTTTTTCCGGGGCATCCGACTCGCCGTGCAAACCTCGCGTCGACGCGAGCGGAGAGGTGGCGTCAGCCGGCGAAACCGCAGGCCCTGGCAACGACGTCGTACAGGAGAGCCCGTTGCGCGTCGGTGGCGACGAGTGTGAGGGTGCCGCTGTCGACCGGGCCGGCGAGCACCGAGACGACGGTGTCGAAGCGGGTACCCACCTTGTCTTCGGCGATGGCGTGCATGTCGCAGCGGGCGGGAACGGCGTCGAACTCGAACGTCGATGTCTCGCCCGCGTCAACGGTGAGCGCCGGCGACCACAGCCATCCACCCTCCGCCGGTTGGAGCAGCGTCGTGCTCTTGATCGTGTCCAGGCGCACGGAGTGGTCGCCGTGATTGGCGATGCGTAGCCTCAGTGCTGCCGTCACCGTCGCGTCACGCGTGACCGCGGCCACATCGACAAGCGTGACGTCGGCGGCGCGCGCGAGCCTCGATGCAAAGCAGCCCTGCTGCACCGCACGAGCAACGAAGCCGAACGGATCATCGACGGCGTAGTCTGCGGATGCGGCGCCGCGCCCGGTATCGAAGGCGAGATGTGCGGTGCCGGCTGGCCCGCCCGAACCCGCGGTGCAGGCGGGCAGGAGGAGATCGACCCCGAGGGAGCGCGCACGGCCGGCGGGGACCTCCATGTCTCCGGACCAGTCGATGACGGAATCCCAGCGCAGGTCGGAATAGGCGATGCTCGTGACCTTCACCGCTGCGGCGCCGCCGTTGTGCACGTCAATCGTCATCCTCCCGCGCGCGATATCGAGCCGGTCCTGGTGCACCGACACCGTGATCCCCTCGGGCGGAGGCGGAGGCGGAGGCGGAGGCGCGGTCGCGCAGCCAGCGAGGGCGAGCAGCGGCGCCAGCGCGGCGCCGCCGATCGTCGCGGGCGTTCGCC
>CAUPYO010000013.1:0-14247 GCA_963515565.1 uncultured Microbacterium sp. | reverse complement strand
GGATCGGCCTGCGCGGAAGGCGGTGCGGGTGTCGCCGGGCGTCTCGGCGCGGAACGGCCGAATAGGCGACCCAAACCCCGAAGCAGGGCAGGAAGAGCACCGTGTCGATCGCGTCCAGCCATGGCCTCACGCTACCAAGCACTCGCGGGCACGCCGAAGGGGCGCCGGACCGGAGTCCGACGCCCCCTCGGGCTGATGACAGCGGGTGTCAGTCGACCAGGGCGTAGCCCTCTTCGCCGTGCACGACGGTGTCGATACCGGCGACCTCGTCCTCGTTCTTCACGCGGAAGCCGATCGTCTTCTCGATCGCGAAACCGAGCACGTAGGCGACCACGAAGGAGAACACCAGCACCGTGACGGCGGCGATCGCCTGCAGGATCAACTGCTCGGCGTTGCCGCCGAGGAACAGGCCCGTGCCCGTCGCGAAGAAGCCGAGGTACAGGGTTCCGATGAGACCACCGACGAGGTGCACGCCGACCACGTCGAGCGAGTCGTCGAAGCCGAGGCGCCACTTGAGCTCCACCGCGAGGGCGCAGACCGCACCCGCGATGATGCCGAGCAGCAGAGCCCAGCCCGGAGCGAGGTTCGCGCAGGACGGGGTGATGGCGACCAGACCCGCGACGGCACCCGATGCAGCCCCCACCGCGGTCGGCTTACCGTCTTTGAGCTTCTCGACGATCGCCCAGCCGAGGATCGCGGCGGCGGTCGCACCGAGCGTGTTCAGCACGATCAGGCCGGCAGGAGAGCCGACGGCGGCGATTCCACTGAGGATGTCGCCACTGGTGCCCGCCGGGGCGGCGTAGAACGCGGCCGCGCCGGCGTTGAAGCCGAACCAGCCGAACCACAGGATCGCGGCACCGAGCATCACCAGAGGCACGTTGTGCGGCTTGTGAATGCCCTTCTGGAAGCCGACGCGCTTGCCGAGAACGAGCGCGAGAGCAAGCGCCGCGGCACCGGCGTTGATGTGGACAGCGGTGCCACCGGCGTAGTCGATCACTTCGGTGGAGAAGCCCAGGGTCGTGCCGAGGTTGAAGATCCAGCCGTTGGTGTTCCACACCCAGCCGGCGACGGCGAAGTAGTCGATGGTCGCGAAGAAGAACGCGAAGATCATCCACGAGCCGAAGCGTGCGCGGTCGGCGATGGCGCCGGAGATCAGGGCGACGGTGATGATCGCGAAGGTGGCGCCGTAGGCGACGGCCGTGAGATTCACGGTCGCGTTCTCACCGGTCGCCATCGCGCCGAGGCCGAAGTCGGAGAAGGGGTTGCCCAGGATGCCGCCCCACCAGTCGGCGGTCTGCATGTTGTATCCGTAGAGGATCCAGAGCACCGCGACGAGACCCATCGCACCGAAGCTCATCATCATCATGCTGATGACGCTCTTCGCCTTGACGAGGCCGCCGTAGAAGAAAGCCACGCCCGGCGTCATAAAGAGCACGAGAGCCGTAGCGGCGATATACCAAGCGAGATTTCCGCTGTCCATGAAGGTCCTCACTGATGTGTTGTGTAACTCGGACCGGGTCGTCGCGGATTCGGGGTCGGGACGTCCCAGCGCAATCAGTGTCGCGGTGCGCCGTTTCCAGTGGCATCCGTGTCGTGTTTCGCGTCGGTTACACGCATGCCCGCCAGGTAAACATCAGGTTTCGTGCGGGCGATGGTCGCCGGTGAATCTGCTCAGGAGTGGGTGAGCGCGTTGAGGCGCGAGACCGCACGGAGGTACTTCTTGCGGTATCCGCCGCCGAGCATCTCGTCCCCGAACACCTCGTCCAGCGGCTGTCCGGTGGCACGCACCGGAGTCTGCGCGTCGTACGCCCGGTCGACGAAGGCGACGAAGCGGAGGGCGGCTGATTGATCTTGAAGGGTGACCACGTCGCGGATGCCGATCGTGGCGACGTCCTCGATGAGGCGCACATACCGTGACGGGTGCACCGTCGCGAGGTGGCGGATCAGATCGTCGAAAGAGTCGTCCGAGACGAGCCCGGATGCCGCGGCGCCCTCGATCGCGGCGCGGTAACCCGCGTCGTCCCAGACCTGGGCGTGACCGTCGAGGGCCCGTTGACGGTAGTCGGTGCCGTCGATGCGGATCGTCTCGAAGCTGGCGGCCATCGCGTGGATCTCGCGAAGGAAGTCCTGGGCGGCGAAGCGTCCCTCCCCCAGCGCGTTCGGCGGAGTGTTCGAGGTCGCGGCGAGTCGTGTGCCCGTCGGCACGAGTTCGCCCAAGAGGCGCGTCATCACCATCGTGTCGCCCGGATCGTCCAGTTCGAACTCGTCGATGCACAGCAGATCGGCGCCGCGGAACAGCTCCACCGTCTTCTGATAGCCCAGCGCTCCGACGAGCGCCGTGTACTCGATGAAGGAGCCGAAGTACTTCCGGCGCGCCGGCATCGCGTGGTAGATCGCCGCCAGTAGGTGGGTCTTGCCCACACCGAAGCCGCCGTCCAGGTAGACACCCGGCTTCATCTCGGGCGCCTTCTTCGCGCGGCGGAAGAGGCCGCCGCGTTCGATCACGCCGCCGCCCTGGCTGAAGACGACGAGGCGATCCTTCGCCTCCTGCTGAGACGGATACCCGGGGTCGGCGCGGTACGTCTCGAAGGTCGCGTGGTCGAACTGCGGCGGCGGCACGAGGGCGGCCACCATCTCGGCACCGGAAACGGCCGGCTGGCGCTCGGCGAGATGGACGATTCCGCTGGCCGGCGCGGTCATCGCTCTCCCCCGTCGCTGGCATCTGCCGCGGCCGCGGGAAGCAGCTCGTGCGCACGCAACCAGGCTTCGATCGCGTCGGTCCAGCGCTGCTGGTCGTAGTTCCAGAGCTTGGTGTGGCGCGCGGTGCGGAAGACCTCGAGCTCGACCAGATCGGGGCGCTCCTGCGCGAGCCGGTGCGAGGCGCTCGAGGGGACGAAACCGTCGTCGTCGCTGTGCAGGATGAGCACGGGATGGCGGAGCTCGCTCGCGCGGGCGACCATGTCGAGCCGGTCGAACGGAATCGCCCCGTCGGCTCCCGTCGCGGGCACCGCCCACTCGGCGCGGAGCGCGCCGATCGCGAGTTCGGTGACCGGGGTGGGTACATGCATGGCTTTGGCCTGGTACGAGAGCACCGTCCGCCAATCGACCACCGGCGAATCGAGGATGACGCCCGCGATCTGCTCGCGATGGGCTGAACCGACTGCCGTCTGCAGCGCGATCGCGCCGCCCATCGACCACCCCATCAGCAGGATGCGGCGGGCGCCGTGCCGGCGGGCCCAGCCGACCGCGGCATCCACATCGCGCCACTCGGTCGCCCCGAGTCCGTAGGCGCCGGCGCGACTGCGAGGCGCGTCGCCGTCGTTGCGGTACGACACGATCAGCGAGGTGATGCCCAGCGCGTGGAAGACGGGCACCGCGCGCAGGCACTCCGCGCGGGTGGTCCCGCGGCCGTGGATCTGGATGACCCAGGTCTCATCGTTCAGATCCGTCGTCGGCTCGGCGGGAAACAGCCATGCCGGGCAGGCACCGATCGCCGCATGGATGTGCTCGACGGTGAACGGCAGGTGCAGCTCTTCTGGGCGCTGGTAGTACCAGCCGCTGAAGGCGGCGTCCGGCGCGAGGCTCGACTGTCCGTCCACCTGCGTCAAGAGCTTGCGGGTCACCGTCGCCTCGCTGCTGGACAGTACCGAGCCGACCTTGAGGTAATCGGCCGAGCCTGTCGTGAACAGTCCGTAGCGGCCGGGCAGCACCGTGTCGGGCGTGCGCGCGAGCGTGATCGTCTGGGCGGGCACATCGATGTCGACGATTCGCGTGTCGGGAATGCGCCGGGACGGCGTGACCACCCGGCGGGCCATCCGCAACGCCACGGCGGACGCCATCGCCGCGACGGCGAACAGGGCCGCGGCGAGGCTGAGAGCCACAAGCCGCAGGGTCGCCGCAGCGCCGATTCGTGAGGCGCCGAAGGCGGCGCGCCTGGGTGCCTTCATCGTGGGCCCATCCTAGTCTGAGAGCGTGGATGACACTCGTCCCGCCGCTGAGACGCCCGCCTTCGCGCGTGCCGCAGAGCAGCTGCGCGCCCTCACTTTCCGATCCGACTTCTCGGTGCGCGAGATCGCCGCGCCCACCAGTCTCGCGCCCGAAGCGATCGCCTTCGCCGGTGACGTGCGTCCGGATGCCGAAGGAATCGACTCTGAGTACGGCACCGGACGCTTCGTGCTCATGCACGATGCGGCCGAGCCGGATGCCTGGGGTGGCGTGTGGCGTATCGTGTGTTTTGCGCAAGCTCCGCTCGAACCTGAAATCGGCATCGATCCGCTGCTCGCGGACGTCGCCTGGTCGTGGCTCGTCGACGCGCTCGATACGCGCGGCGCCGCGTTCCACTCGGAGTCCGGTACGGCGACGAAGACCCTCTCGAAGGGCTTCGGATCGCTCGCTGAGGAGGGCGACGGGGCGCAGATCGAACTACGGTCGTCTTGGACGCCCGCGGGAGATCTGGTCGCTCACATCGAAGCGTGGGCGGAGTTGGTGTGCATGCTGGCGGGACTGCCGCCAGGGTCAGAGGGCATCGCCGTGTTCGGCTCGCAGCGGGGTGCATCGGGAAGGGGAACGCGTGGCTGAGTACGACGTCATCGAGGATGCCGCCGGTCTCGCCACCGCCGTCGCCGCCCTCGCTGCCGGAACAGGCCCGGTCGCCGTCGATGTCGAGCGGGCATCGGGTTTCCGCTATTCGCAGCGCGCCTACCTGATTCAGGTCTTCCGCCGCGACGCCGGCGTCTTCCTCATCGATCCCCCCGCGGTCGGCGACCTCTCGCCGTTGCAGGAAGCTATCGGCGCGCTGCCGTGGATTCTGCACGCCGCCAGTCAGGACCTTCCGTCGCTGCGCGAGGAGCATCTCGAGCCGCCGTCCATCTTCGACACCGAACTCGCCGCGCGCCTGCTCGGACATGAGCGCGTCGGCCTCGGCGCCGTCGTCGAAGACACCCTCGGAATCACCCTTGCCAAAGCGCATTCGGCGGCCGACTGGTCGACGCGACCCCTGCCGCAGCCTTGGCTCGAATACGCCGCGCTGGATGTGCTGTATCTCATCGACGTGTATGACGCTCTGGTGGCGGAGCTCGACGAGCAGGGCAAGACGGAGATCGCTCATCAGGAGTTCGAGACGGTGCGCACGCGCCCCGTCAAGCCGCCGCGCGAAGAGCCCTGGCGGCGCCTGAGCGGTCTGCACACGGTGCGGGGACGACGCAGCCTCGCCATCGCCCGTTCGCTGTGGATAGCGCGTGAGGACTACGCGCGAGAGCAGGACACCTCCCCCGGACGTCTCGTGCCGGACCGTTCGCTCGTCGCCGCCGTCCTCGCCGATCCCGCGACAAAGCAGGATCTCGCGCGGGTGAAGGACTTCACCGGCCGCGCCAGCCGCACGCAGCTCGACCGATGGTGGGCGGCCATCGAGGCGGGGCGCGCCGATCCTGCGCTCCCGGCCGAGCGCGCCAGCGGCGACGGCATGCCGCCGCCACGGGCGTGGGCAGATCGCAACCCCGCCGCCGACCTCCGGCTGAAAACGGCGCGTCCGGTCGTCGAGCAGCTTGCGGTCGAGCTGAACATGCCCACCGAGAACCTGCTCACACCCGACACGCTGCGTCGGCTCGCTTGGGCTCCCCCGGCCGAGATCGACGCGGCATCCATCGGTGAGGCTCTCGAGGCCCACGGCGCACGGCCTTGGCAGATCGCGCTGACGGCGCCCGTCATCGCCGGTGCGTTTGTCGATTCCGTCCAGACGTCCGAGGCTGCGTCCGACCTGGCGTCGTAGAATCGTTCCAAGCGTTTTTGTGAGACTGAGTTTCACCGTACGCTGGACTGAATCTCAACCCTTGGAGGCAGTGTGGCCGAGCTCTCGGACGTCTACTTCGTCGATGGAATGCGCACCCCGTTCGGTCGCGCCGGCGAGAAGGGCATGTACTGGAACACCCGTGCGGATGACCTGGCGGTCAAGGCGACCATCGGACTGATGCAGCGGAACGCCGCCGTTCCCGCCGACCGTGTCGACGACGTCGCTATCGCCGCGACGAGCCAGACCGGCGAACAGGGCCTCACCCTCGGCCGTTCCGTCGCGATCCTGGCGGGGCTGCCGCAGACCGTTCCCGGCTTCGCCATCGACCGGATGTGTGCCGGCGCCATGACGAGCGTCGCCATGATGGGCGCCTCGATCAGTGCCGGCATGTACGACGTCGCCCTCGCGGGCGGCGTCGAGCACATGGGTCACTACCCGATCGGCGGCAACGCCGACCCCAATCCCCGTTTCGTCTCGGAGAAGATGGTCGATCCGGGTGCGCTGAACATGGGCGTCACGGCGGAGCGCATCTTCGATCGTTTCCCACAGCTGACGAAGGAACGCTCCGATCGCTTCGGCATGCTCAGCCAGCACAAGGCGCAGGCGGCGTATGAGGCCGGCAAGTTCCAGCCCGATCTGGTTCCGGTCGCCATCAAGGATGCCGAGGGCAGCTGGGGCCTTGCGACCGAAGATGAGGGCCGCCGCCCGCAGACCACGATGGAAGACCTCGCCGCGTTGAAGACGCCGTTCCGCCCGCACGGGCGGGTCACTGCGGGAACGTCGTCGCCGCTCACCGATGGGGCGACCATGTCGCTGCTCGCCGGTGGCGACGCCGTCAAGGAACTCGGTCTCACCCCGAAGATGCGCATGGTCTCGTTCGCCTTCGCCGGCGTGCAGCCGGAGATCATGGGCATCGGCCCCATCCCCTCCACCGAGAAGGCCCTCAAGAAGGCGGGCCTGACCATCGCCGATATCGGGCTCTTCGAGCTCAACGAGGCGTTCGCCGTGCAGGTCATCTCCCTCCTCGACCACTTCGGCATCGCCGACGACGATCCTCGCGTCAATCAGTGGGGCGGCGCGATCGCGCTCGGTCACCCGCTGGCGGCGTCCGGTGTTCGCCTCATGATCCAGCTGGCCGCGCAGTTCGCTGAGCGTCCCGACGTGCGCTACGGTCTCACCGCCATGTGCGTGGGTCTCGGGCAGGGCGGCTCGGTCATCTGGGAGAACCCCCACTACAACGGTCGCAAGCGCTGAGAGGGATGACGGACATGACCAATTACGACGAGATCGACTTCTCCCCGCTTACGGCCCTCAGCGATGGCGAGGTCGTCACGCACTCGCGCGTTCGCGACATCATCCTGCCTTCGGGTAAGGTGCTGGCGCTGATCACGCTCGACAACGGCCGCGATCACACCCGTCCGAATACTCTCGGTCCGGCCACGCTGACGGAACTGGCGGCGACGCTCACCACGCTCGCTGCGCGGGCGGCATCGGGCGAGATCCAAGCCGTCGGCATCACCGGGAAGCAGTACATTCTCGCTGCCGGGGCCGACCTGTCCGACATCAGCCGGGTCGGATCCAAGGACAACGCGCGTCTGATCGCGCAGCTCGGACACAAGGTGCTCGGGATGCTCGGTGACCTCGGGGTCCCGTCGTTCGCCTTCGTCAACGGTCTCGCCCTCGGCGGCGGCCTCGAGATCGCGCTGAACTCGACCTACCGCACCGTCGACGCCTCGGCCGCGGCGATCGCCCTGCCCGAGGTGTTCCTCGGCATCATCCCGGGCTGGGGCGGCGCCTACCTGCTGCCCAACCTCATCGGCATCGAGAATGCGCTCGAGGTGGTCATCAGCAATCCGCTGAAACAGAACCGGATGCTCAAGCCGCAGCAGGCCTTCGACTACGGCATCTTCGACGCGATCTTCCCGGCGGCGACCTACCTGGAGAGCTCGCTCGCCTGGGCCGACCGTGTGCTCACCGGTGCGGTCAAGGTCGAGCGCAAGAACGAGCCGGGCAAGATCGAGCGCCTCACCAAGTGGCCCATCGCGATCAAGGTCGCTCGCGGCATGCTCGAATCCAAGATCGGCACCGTGCCCCGCTCCCCCTATGCCGCGCTCGAGCTTCTCGACAAGGCGAAGAGCGGAACGAAGGCCGAAGGATTCGCGCGTGAGGACGAGGCTCTGGCCGATCTCGTCACCGGCGACCAGTTCGCGGCATCCATGTACGCCTTCGACCTCGTGCAGAAGCGGGCGAAGCGCCCCGTGGGCGCCCCGGACAAGGCTCTCGCGAAGAAGGTCACGAAGGTCGGCATCATCGGTGCCGGACTGATGGCCAGCCAGTTCGCCCTGTTGTTCGTGCGCAAGCTTCAGGTGCCGGTGCTGATCACCGACCTCGATCAGGCCCGCGTCGACAAGGGCGTCGCCTATATCCACGACGAGATCGGCAAGCTCGAAGCGAAGGGCCGCCTCGATGCCGACGCCGCCAACCGGCTGCGCGCTCTGGTCACAGGTACCACCGACAAGAGCCTCTACGCCGACTGCGACTTCGTGATCGAGGCCGTCTTCGAAGAGGTCGGCGTCAAGCAGGCGGTGTTCGGCGAGATCGAGAAGATCGTCGCCGACGACGCGATCTTGGCGACGAACACTTCGTCGCTGTCGGTCGAGGAGATCGGTGCGAACCTCGAGCACCCGGAGCGTCTGGTCGGCTTCCACTTCTTCAACCCGGTCGCCGTCATGCCGCTGATCGAGATCGTGAAGACACCCCGCACGACGGATGCCGCGCTGTCGACGGCCTTCGTCGTCGCCAAGGGCCTGGGCAAGAATGCGGTGCTCACGGCGGACGCCCCCGGATTCGTCGTCAACCGCCTCCTGGCCAAGGTCATGGGCGAGGCGGCGCGCGCCGTGTACGAAGGCACGCCGGTCGCCGAGGTCGAGAAGGCGTTCGCGCCGCTCGGGCTGCCCATGGGGCCGTTCCAGCTCATCGACCTCGTCGGCTGGAAGGTCGCCGCCCACGTGCAGGACACGATGGTTCACGCCTTCCCCGACCGGTTCTATGCGAACGAGAACTTCCATCAGCTCGCGGAGCTGCCGGAGGTCGTCGACAAGGACAAGGGCGGCCGCGTGACCGGCTTCACGAAAGCCGCGGAGAAGGCGCTGAAGGGGCATGTGGGCTCCTCCCCGGCATCCGCCGACACGATCCTGCGCCGCGTGCAGGACGGGCTCGCCACCGAGATCAAGCTGATGCTCGACGCCGGCGTGGTGCCCGAGGTCGAAGACATCGATCTGTGCCTGATCCTGGGCGCCGGCTGGCCGTTCATCGACGGCGGGGCGTCGCCCTACCTCGACCGCGAGGGCGCGTCCGAGCGAGCGTTCGGCGACACCTTCCACCACCCGCCGATCCGCGGTATCGGCGGCTGATACCCGTCACAGATTCGGACGAACCCAACGGAATCGGATGCTGCACCGAGCGGCATCCGATTCCGTTGTCCGTTTCCGATATCAGGGACGGCGACGTCGTGGGATCACCGCGACGGCTGGGCCGCTCGCACACGCAGGTCGCGGGCGAGGCCGTCGCGCTGTTCGATGACGATGCGGCGCAGCGCGCTGGGCGCGTCGACGTGAGCCTCCAGCCAGCCGTCGACGCCGTCGAGCGTCGGGGATGCCGGGAAGAGGCCGACCACGAGGCGCCGGGCGATCTCGATGGAGCGTGACGTCCACGTCGGCAGGATGCGGGCGAAGTAGTCGTCGTCGAAGCGCTCGATGAGCTCGCGCCGACCACCGGCGCGAGCGCCGCTGATGGTGGCATCCAGCTGCTCATTCGTGAGCGACTCGTCGGTCCATGCGGCCGCCCAGGCGTCGGCTCGCACATCGGCATCCGGCCGGGCTGCGCGCGCCGCCCGCGCGGCGACCTGCCCCGAGGAGGTCGGGTCGGAAGCGAGTTCGCGATCGATGTCTGCCAGCTCGGCGTGCCCCGTCGCCGAAAGGGCGACGAGCCACGACCACCGCAGGTCGGGATCGAGCGAGAGTCCCGCCGGTGCGGGCTCTTGCCCCGTCAACAGTGCCTTCAGCTCCGTCGCTCGATCGGCGCACACCGCGGCGGCTGCGCCGACGGCGCGCGCCCAGACGAGTTGAGCGTCCGATCCGCCGTCGGCGGTCTGTAATGCGTTCCACGCCGTCTCCATCCACTGGGCGGCCAGCGCATCGCGGTGGCTGTCGGCCGCGAAATGCGCGATCGAGAACGCCGCACGCGCGGTCGCATCGGTGAGCAGTGCGGGATCCGACTCGGCTGGTGCGTGCTGCGCCACGATCTCGACGTAGCGCACGGTCGGCAGGATGCCGTCGCGCACCGCGTTCCACAGAGCGGCCCAGATCACCGCGCGCGCCAGTGCGTCGTCGATCGTGGAGAGTGCGCGTGCGACGGCATCCGTCGACTGCTCGTCGAGGCGCACCTTCGCGTAGGTGCGGTCGTCATCGTTCGGGAGCACCAGCACGACGTCGTCCAGCGCGACGCCAGCGACCGTGGTACGCGCGCCGGTGATGTCGGAGGCGACCTCGCCGCGGCGGACCAGTGTGCCGGCTGCGTCGACGTACAGCCCCACGGTGACGCGGTCGGGCCGAACCTGCGACACGACGAGGTCGATCCCGTCGGTGTCGGAGGATCGGCGCGCGCTCAGCTCGGCGACGCCGGTGCTCTGCAGCCACGCGGTGCTCCAGGCGCGAAGGTCGCGGCCCGAGGCGATCTCGAGGGCATCGAGCAGGTCGGGCAGTGTCGTGTTGCCGTATGCGTGGTCGGCGAAGTACCGTTGCGCACCGCGGAAGAACGCGTCCTCACCGACGAAACCGACGAGTTGTTTGAGCACCGAGGCGCCCTTCGCATACGTGATTCCGTCGAAGTTGAGTTTCGCCGCCTCGAGGTCGTGGATGTCGGCCACGATCGGATGCGTCGTCGGAAGCTGATCTTGCATATATGCCCAGCCCTTGCGGCGGGTCGCGAAGCTCACCCACGCGTCGGGATAGCCGCCGACCGCGGCGGCGGCGTGCGTGCCCATGTAGTCGGCGAACGACTCCTTCAGCCAGAGATCATCCCACCAGCGCATCGTCACGAGGTCGCCGAACCACATGTGCGCCATCTCGTGCAGGATCGTGTTGGCGCGTGCTTCGTGTTGAGCCTCGGTCGACGCGCCGCGGAATACGTACGCCTCGGTGAACGTCACGAGCCCCGGATTCTCCATGGCGCCGAGGTTGTACTCCGGCACGAAGATCTGGTCGTATTTTCCCCACGGGTAGGCGAAGTCGAACGACTCCTCGAAGAAGGCCAGTCCGCGCGCGGTGATGCCGAGGATCTCGTCGGCGTCGAGATGCGCGGCGAGAGAGGAGCGGCACAGCACGCCGAGAGCGACCGCTCCGTCCTCGCGCTCGTACACGCCGTCGACCCGGTGGTAAGGCCCCGCCGCCACCGCGGTGATGTAGCTCGAGAGCGCCAGCGTTTCTGCGAAAGCGACGCGCACTCCACCGGCGACGTCCTCTCGCCGGACTTCGGTGCCGTTCGAGAGCACCTGCCAGCCCGCGGGGGTGGCCACGGTGAAGGACCACCGCGCTTTCATGTCGGGCTGCTCGAAGCAGGGATACACGCGTCGGCAGTCGGCCGGCTCATACTGCGTGTAGAGATAGGTCTCGTCATCGACGGGGTCGCGGAAGCGGTGCAGGCCCTCGCCCGATGTGCTGTAGCGTCCAGCCGCGCTGATCGTGACGAGGTTGGTCGCGCCGGATGCGGTGTTCAGTCCGGTGAGCTGCACTCGGGCGCCGTCCCACTCCACCGGCTGAGCGCGACCGTTGACCGTGACCTCATCGACCGACTCTCCGATGAAGTCGACCCACGTCTGGTCGCGGTCGGCCGGGAACGCGAACGTGGAGCGGGTCGGGAAGGTGCCCGTGGCGGCATCCGGAGCCGATCGAAGGTCCAGGTCGACCTCGACGGTCTGCAGATGGATGCCGGCGGCACGGGCCGCCGTCTCTTCGCGGGTGAGGTTGGCGGAGCTCATTCGTCCATGCTGTCATGACGACCTCTGTGCTACGTTCCGAACATGTTCACTTCCGAGCCGGCGGCCGAGACGAAGAGCGACCGCACGCGCGCGCGACTGCGCGACATCGCACTCGCATCGTTCCGGGAACGCGGGTACGACGCCACGACGATGCGCCTCATCGCGCAGGAAGCGGGCGTATCCGTCGGCAACGCGTATTACCACTTCGCGACGAAGAACGATCTCGTGCAGGAGCTGTATGTCGATGTGCAACGATCGCATCGCGCGGCAGCGGAGCCCGAGCTGGGCGGCCTCACCGAGCTCGTCGATCGCGTGGGCGTCGTCTATCGCACAGGCCTCGATCAGCTGACGCCGTATCACCCTCATGCGGCCGAGTTCCTCTCGGCGGCGATGTCACCGAGGTCGGAGATCAATCCGCTCGCCGACGCCTCGAGCGCAGCGCGCGACATCACCGAAGGACTCTTCGCCGACGCGGTGCGAGAAGCGCGCTCCGCCAGAGTGCCGGACGAGATGGCGGCGTCGCTGCCGACGGTTCTGTTCCTCGGCTACCTTCTGCTTGCGCTGTTCTGGGTGTACGACCGTTCCGAGGGGCAGGAGCGCACGAGGAGGCTGTTGGACCGCGGGCTTCGGCTGCTGCGCACCATGCTTCCGCTCGCGCGACTGCCGATCGTGCGCGGCGTCGTGCGCGAGATGCTCGAGCTCATCGCCGAGGCCGGACGGTGATGGGTGCAGGAATCCCCGCCGGGCGGTGACGTTCGTCGGACTCTTCGCGACCCGGCAGCGGCGACGCCCGTCGTTCCACGGGTCCTCGGCCACCGACCGCCGATTCTCCTGCGCTCGTCACCGGAGACAGCGCGGCAACGGTACCGCCGGCAGGGGTCGGCTCGGCGGCGGAGCGGGTGCTCAGACGCGGCCGTCGCCGCGGTCGACGTGTTCCGAAGTGGTGGAGCCGCTGTCGACCGACCAGATCGTGCCCGTGTCCGTCGAGGGGCGTGCCACCGGAATGCGCGTGCCGAGCACCTGCGCAACCACGTCCTGCGCGATCTTGGCAGCGCTGAGGCCGGCGTCCTCGAGGATCTGTTCCCGCGTGGCGTGGTCGATGAAGGCGTCGGGCAGACCGAGCTCATCGACGGCCGTGTCCACGCCGGCTTCGCGCAGCACTTGGCGTACGCGGGTGCCGACGCCGCCGACGCGGATGCCGTCTTCGATCGTGATCACGAGCCGATGGGAGGCCGCGAGCTTCACGATCGACGGCTGCACGGGCACGACCCACCGCGGGTCGACGACGGTCGCGCCGATGCCTTGCGCGCGCAGTCGCTCCGCGACGTCGACGGCGAGCTGGGTCATGGGGCCGATGCCGACCAGGAGCACATCCTCCGCGCCGTCGCGCCACAGCACGTCGACACCGTCGGAGAGCCGCCGGATCGCGGGTTGTTCGGGTGCAACCGCGCCCTTCGGGAAGCGGATGACGGTCGGAGCGTCGTCCACCGCGACCGCCTCGTCGAACTCCTCGCGAAGCCGTGCCTCGTCGCGCGGCACGGCGATGCGGATGCCGGGAACCAGCTGCAGCATCGCGAGGTCCCAGACGCCATGGTGGCTGGGACCGTCGGGGCCGGTGACTCCTGCGCGATCGAGCACGAACGTGACCCCGGCGCGATGCAGAGCCACATCCATCAGTACCTGGTCGAAAGCCCGATTCATGAACGTCGCGTAGATCGCGACGACCGGATGCAGGCCGCCGAAGGCGAGGCCGGCGGCCGACGCGACGGCGTGCTGCTCGGCGATGCCCACGTCGTACACCCGATCGGGGAAGCGCTGCGCGAACGGCTGCAATCCGGTGGGCCGCAGCATCGCCGCGGTGACCGCGATGACATCGTCACGGCGCTCGCCCGCGTCGACCAGCGCAGCGGAGAAGGCATCGGTCCAGGCCACGGCGCTCGATGCCCCGACCGGCTCGCCGGTGACCGGATCGATCTTCCCGACGGCGTGGAACTGGTCGGCCTCGTCGTTGCGCGCCGGCTCGTAGCCGCGTCCCTTCTCCGTGATGACGTGCACGATGACGGGTGCGCTGTAGTCCTTCGCCAGCTGCAACGTCTCCTGCAGGGCGGTGAGATCGTGGCCGTCGATGGGGCCGAGGTATTTGATGTCGAGGTTCGAGTACAACGCCTCGTTGTTCGAGAAGCGCGAGAGGAACCCGTGCGTGCCCCCGCGGACGCCGCGGTACAGCGCCCGGCCCATCGGACCGAGGCGACGGAAGAAGGATGCCGACGTCTTGCGGAGGCTTTCGTAGCCCTCGGTCGTGCGCACCCGGTTGAGGTAGCGTGCCATCCCGCCGATGGTCGGAGCGTAGGAGCGGCCGTTGTCGTTGACGACGATGACGAGGTTGCGGTCGTTGTCGTCGGAGATGTTGTTGAGCGCCTCC
>CAUPYO010000012.1:0-14378 GCA_963515565.1 uncultured Microbacterium sp. | reverse complement strand
CTTGGCGACCTCCTTGACGAGCTCCGCGCCGATCTTCTCGTACGGGTCGTCGAGCTCGATCTCCTTGGCGATCGAGACGCCATCGTTCGTGATGGTGGGAGCGCCCCACTTCTTCTCGAGCACGACGTTGCGACCGCGGGGGCCCAGGGTCACCTTGACGGCGTCAGCCAGGATGTTCAGGCCACGCTCGAGGCCGCGGCGGGCCTCTTCGTCGAAAGCGATGATCTTTGCCATAAGTGTGTCGTCCCTCCCGGACGTGAGGATGAGTCTTTAGCACTCGCGAGGATGGAGTGCTAACTCATTCTGGCACTCTGGCATGACGAGTGCAAGCCGCGCCGGACGAGGCGTGGCGGGAGGATGACGCCGTCTGGAGCGGCGTCAAGCGACGACGCGGACCGACTCGGCCTGGGGGCCTTTCTGTCCGGCGCCCACCGTGAACTCGACGGTCTGCCCTTCCTCGAGCACCCGGAATCCGGACATGTCGATGTTGGAGTAGTGGACGAAGACGTCCTGACCATCGGTCACGGTGATGAAGCCGAAACCTTTCTCGGCGTTGAACCACTTGACGGTACCTTGGGCCATGCGAATCTCCTGATGCTGCGGTGGGACTTCGCCATGCTAACCAGCGGTCAGAACGCGCCATCGCCGATCCGGCAAGTATTGACACGGACGCATCGAACTGTTCACACGCATGAAACACGCAGGCTCCCGCGCCGCGGCGAGAGCAGTCAGCCCGCGGGAGTTGCCCCCGCATCCGTGCGGTCGGCGCCGACGACGACCACGAGCAGCTTGCCTCCTGCAGCATCGACCAGAGTCTTGTACGCGTCGCTCAGCGATACCGCGGCGCCGCCGATGGCCTGGGCGAGCCCACGGGCTGCGCCTTCTTCGGAGGGGTCGGTGTAGAACACGGTCGTCGTCGGGAAAGACGAACCCGCATCGCCGGCGGTGACATCATTGTTCGCCCACCCCGCGGCGACGATCTTCTGTGCGATGGCCCCGGCGAGGCCCGACTGCGTGCTGGCGTTGAGGACACTGACCTTGTACGACGTGTCGACCACCGGCTCGGCCGTCGCGATCGTCACCGGAGTCGCACTCGGCGACGGAAAGAGCGTCACGCGACCGGTGACCACGAGAGTGCCGAAGATGCCGGCGGCCACCAGCACGACGATCGCAATGATCGACCACAGCACGACGATGCCGCCACGCATCCGCGGATTCTCGGCGCGGTGAGCACCGATGCGACCCCGATCGGGGGGCAGATCATCGAAGCGGTCCTTCTGGGGGGGCGTTCTCGACACCAGAGAATGCTACCGGCCCGTGCCCGTGGACACCGTGGGCACCGCCGCTCGGCTCGCCCTCTCGTGCTCCCGCGCATCGCGAAGACGCCGCAGGCGGTGAACCAGCATGGCGTTGTACGCCGCGGCATCCGGTTCATCGATCACGCGCCCGATGAGCTGGTAGTAACGGGCCGGCGCCAGCGCGAGCTCGGCGCGGATCGCCTCTTCCTTCACCGCGTCGTGGCCGCTCCAGCGGGACTCGAAGTCGAGCAGGGCGCGGTCGCGGTCGGTCAAGGGCACACCTCACGGTAACGCCGGCGGGCGTCGCATCCATGGCGCCACACGCGGGATCTGCTGCTTCGACGCACCCCATCCACCCGCAGGTCGGGTTGAATAGATGCGGAGTAAGGAGCCAGAGATGACCTATCGCGTGAGCAAGACCGACGAGCAGTGGCAGTCGGAGCTGACCCCCGAACAGTACGCCGTGCTGCGTGAAGCCGGAACCGAGCGCGCCTGGACGGGCGAACTGCTCGATGAGAGCCGGGCGGGTCTCTATGCCTGCGCGGCATGCGGCGCCGAGCTGTTCCAGAGCGGCACCAAGTTCGACTCCCACTGCGGGTGGCCGAGCTTCTACGAGTCGGTGCGTCCGGAAGCGGTCGAGCTCATAGAGGACAACAGCCACGGAATGGTGCGCACTGAGGTGCGCTGCGCGAACTGCGGATCTCACCTTGGCCACGTTTTTCCCGACGGTTTCGGAACGCCGACCGGCGACCGCTACTGCATGAACTCCCTGTCGTTGTCGTTCACCCCGGTCGACGACGCGGACGCCTCGTGATCGATACCGTGACCGACTACCCCGCGCTGGCGGCGGTGCGAAACCGTCGGTCGTGGTCGAAGGTGACGGATGCCGCGCCCTCCCGGGCCGAACTGCTGACCCTCGTGTCTGCGGCCGGACGTGTCGCGGATCATTCGTCGCTGCGTCCGTGGCGCGTGATCGAGCTGCGCGGTGACGACCGGCTCGCCCTCGGCGCCGCCATCGCGAAGGCCGAAGGCGACGACAAACCGTCGACGAAGCCGCTGCGCGCCCCCCTGGTGCTCGCGATCGTGGCGAGCTACCGCAAGAGCGACAAGGTTCCGCATTGGGAGCAGGAGGCGGTGGCCTCGGGCGTGGCGCATGTGCTCAGCCTGCTGTTGGACGAAGCCGGATGGGGCGTCATCTGGCGAACCGGTGGCTACACCCGGTCGAAGGCGGTCGCCAAGGCGCACGGGCTCAGCAGCGACGAAGAGCTCCTCGGTTGGCTCTATGTCGGCGGCAAGCCCGCGGGCGCTCGCCCCGGTCGCCGCAAGAGCGTCGACCCCCGCTCCCACCTCAGCCGCATGCCGGCGATGGTGAAGGCCGGGGCAAAGGATGCTCCGGCCAAGAAAGACGGCGCAAAGGGTGCGAAGAAGGACAAGAAGAAGCGCTGAGCGCCGCGCGCTGTGACGCGCTCAGGCGTGACGCCGGCGCCACGGCGCGACGGCGACGATGACGGAGCTTCCGGCGACGACGACGATCAGAAGCTCCGTCGCCCACCCCGGGCCGGCGTCGGCGGGCCAGATCGCGTCGAGCGCGAACGCGCTCGCGAGCTGGCCGACCACGACGCCGAGGCCGAGCAGCAGCACGCCGGTGTGGGCGACGAGAGCCGCCGACAGGAAGATATAGACCACTCCGACGATGCCGCCGAGGTAAAGCCAGGCCTCTGCGGGAAAAGATGCCGGCATCCCCACCAGGGCGACGTGGACCGCGGCAGCGATCGCAAGGACGACGGTCCCGCCGAGGAAGTTGACGAACGTCGCGGTCAGAGCAGTTCCGACACGCTGACGCAGTCGCCCGTTGGTCGCCTGCTGCCACGCGATGCCGACGCCCGCGACGAACGGCAGCAGCAGCATCCAAGCCGGCACCCGGTTTAGCACGCCACCCTGAAGCGAGATACCCACGGCTGCGAGCGCCAGAGCACCGCCGGCCACACGGGGCATCGTCACCGCGACCACGCCCGCCGGTCCGTAGCCGATGCGGTCGAGGATCAGCCCGTTGAGTGTCTGCCCGGCCACGACGCCGACGGTGAAGAGCGAGACGCCGATGACGGCGACCGCCAGGCCCTGTGTGGCGACGGTGAGGGCGCCGGCGAGGCCACCGCCCAGCATCCACCAGGGGATCGATCGGCTGCGGATGCCGCTCACCAGCACGCCGAATCCGCGCCGCCCGGCCGGAAGGGCTGCGGAGAGGACGGCCAGCACGAGGAGGCCCGAGCCGAAGGAGATGACGGCGGCGACGAAGCCATCACCGATGCGCAGGCCGAGCTGGCCGTTGATCCGCGCCTGAATCGCCGTGAGCACGCCCACGACGACAGCTCCTCCGAGCGCGACACCAGCCGGAAGGCGGTGCGTCGTCCGAGGGCTCACGGGTCCTCAGCCTAGACGTGGCACACGCTCAGCCGCGGATCAGTCGTAACCGAGGATGCAGATCGCTTCGGTGATGGTCTCGGGTTCGGGGTGCGGGTCGTGGTCGTCCACGTGATCGAATCTAGAGGCGCCGGGCGCGACACGCGAGATGCATCGCCGTGGATAACAAGATGACAGCGGCGAGCCTCGTCCTCGGCAGTCTCGTCAGAGCGGTCAGTTGATCTGCCCGACGGTCCACTCTCGGACCAGGATGAGTAACGCCTCTACCTGCTTCGGGCCGAGGTGGGCGGGCACGACGTGTGCTTGGCCTCCTGCCACCTCGATCTTGTGTGAGCTATCTGACCCAAGCCGCACCGATGGGGCATCGATGTCGGCGCGCGGAGTGGAGATCGCGTCGTCGCCGAGGTCCTTCGAGCGAAGTGCGCGGTCGGTGAGGACAAGGCCATAGGCACCGAACAGTGTGGCGTCGCTGAATGCTGCGAGAACCTGCTCGCCGGGATCGAGTGCGATCTTCTTGAGCAGCTTCGCGAAGTGCTTTGCGTGCCGGGAATCGTCGGCGTACTTCACGTTCTCGCTGAGCCCGAGCTCTGCTACCCGTTCACGCAGATTCGTGGTCGCCTCTGGTTCGGCTGCCAGAGTGTGACCGTGGCTCTCGAGGATCTGAACAGTCGACGTGACGGCGTCGACGAGCAGTTGCTCGATCCAATCGGCATCCTCCTGATCGACCAGGGACCCGGCTGTGTCCCAGTCGTAGTCCTCCATGACGGACGAGATGAGGGCGGATGGGACTAGGGCCTCGTAGAGCGGGTACTGCCGCGCAATGCCCTTGGTGAAGACCAGGTCGACACTGTCTTTGACGATGAGGCGATGGCTGGTGAGGAGAAAGCCCTGCGCCTCGCGGCCTCGAGTGAGCCGATCTTTGACGTGATATCCCACCCACAGCACGGGGAGCTCATCGGGCGCGGCGAGGTTCGGCATCATGAGCTGCTCGACGGCCAGCCAGAACACGGCGTCGGCATCGTCCCAGCTGGGGTGCGGCCGCCCCGGAACGAAGACGAAATCGTTGAGGTCTTCGGCGCGATCTGCGAGGCCAGCAGCCATCGCGTTGAGACGGGAAAACAGGTCTCGGCGCTCCGGCGAGCATCCATCCAGGTAGGCGTCAAGGCTCATGGGTCCGAAGCCTACAGATACGGGACGACCTGGTCAGGGTGTCAGATAAACGGTGCCGGCTACAGGACTTGAACCTGCAACCCCCGTATTACAAGTACGGTGCGCTACCAATTGCGCCAAGCCGGCGGGGCCCGGAAATCCGGGCCAGATCGGGGTGCCTACGGAATACGAGGGTACGTCACCCCGCAGAAACCCCGCACATTCAAGTCTAGCTCTTGACCATCCTACGGTCACACAGGGCGAACGTTCCGCCCTGACCGCGATGAGCGCAGCTAGTATTCAAGCCAACAGGGAGAACGCACAGCCTCCCTCAAGCGGATCGGGGTAGTGTTGCGCCATGTCCATGACAGCGAACCTGGGAGCGGCGATCGGCCTGAACAGGCGGCCGCTATCGAACCTCACGATGAACAGCTCTCGTCGGCTCTCGGAGTTCCGGGAGGAACTGGAAGAGATGGAGCTGGAGAATCGACGTCGGATGATCTACGACCTGGCGATCGCTCAACTCGAGTCGATCGAGGCCGAGGAAGTCAAGGCGTCGAAGCAGGCGAGGAAGGCGAAGAAGGCGTAGAAGAGCCTGCGATAGACGCGGAACTGGTCACTGAGGAGGTGGCTAAGAAGGCGGTCGAGAGATTGATCGCTCGAGCCGCTTCTAGGTCTTGGGCTGGACCGATGCCTGAGGCTGACGACATGGTCAAGTTTCAGGCCCTTGTCCCCGACGCGCCTGAACGCTTCTTCAGGATGGTCGAAGCCCAGACTGTTGAACCGTCGAAGCGTATGGACAAGCTTGTTGACGCTGAGATAGAAGAGGCGCGCATGGGCCGAATCTCGGCTGTGACGCTAATGGTGTTGTTCTTCTGCGCCGCGGTGGTCTTCTTCTCCGTCGGTAACAACATCGCTGGTGGACTCTTGCTCTCCGTACCGGTCCTTGGATTCCTGCAATCACTACTGCCGAGCTCGAAGCCGAGAAATGGCTCAGTCAAGGGTGGTCCCGTCGGGAAGTAGCTAACGCATCACGGCGTCGAGAGCGCTCGCCGCGGCCGTGCCGCCCACGGTCTTGCTCATGTAAACGTTCATCGTCAACGACGGGTTCGCGTGGCCGAGGTACTCGGCGATCGCACGGGCGGAGAGGCCAGCCTGATCGAGCGCGGTCGCGACGGTCTTCCGGAACGAGTGGAAGGTGTACTCGCCCAGCTCGAGTCGTTCCCGGGCCGCCTGCCATTCGTTCGCCGTGTTGCGACGATCCCTGCGCTTGAGGAACGGCGTCGGGAACACTGGCCCGTCTCGATGCTCCCGGCGCACCAGAGCGGCGGCCACGGCCGCGGGCACGGTGATGCGCCGCTCCCCCGCCGTCGTCTTCGACTTCCGCACGGTCACTATCGCGCCCAGCGACGGGATGCCGGCCGGCGCGACGATCTCCACGTCCGCCCAGTCGAGCCCGAGGGCCTCCGAGATCCGCACGCCGGTGCCGGCGAGGAACTCGATCAGGTCGACCATATCCATCTGCTGCAGCCGCTCGTCGGCGCGGACCTTCGCAAGCAGCGCCGGCAGCTCGTCGACAGGGATCGCCGTGGAGCCCTTGGCCTTAGCCTCCACACGCGCGACCTCTCGCACCGGGTTCGACTTCACGGCATCAGACCGGGCAGCGACGCCCATCATGCCCGACAGCACCGCACGCGTCTTCTTCGCCTGCCCGGGCCCACGGTCGACCGCGACGTCGTCCAGAACACGCTGCAGGCGCTCCGCCGTCGCCTCAGACACCGCGAGGTCACCGATCCTCGGAATGATCACCTGGCGCACGATGTACGTGTAATCCTCGACTGTCCGCGGCGCACGCCCCGCCTTCTCGATGAGGAACCGCTCACCGAGATCCCGCACCCGAGTCTCCCGCTTCACCTCCACCGTCGTCGACTCCTGGATCTCCGTCAGCGCCCGCCGAAGGGCGGCCTCGGCCTTCGGACGCGACGGGGCGAATCGCTCGACCTGCTTCAACCGGCCCGACTCGAACCGATATCTGGCGCGGGCTCGCCACTTGCCGGGCTCCACCTCGACCGTCGAGATCCGGCCGTAGCTACTCAGCGGCGTCCGCGGCCGGGGCATCGTTTCCACCAAGTTCAAGCAGTCGCGAGCGTTCGGACTCGCTGCGGCGATACGCCTCGATGTAGTCACGAGCCGCCTGGAGCCAATGCTCGTCGCTAAGGCCTTCAAACGGCCCGAGTGTCGCGTGCTCCACCGACCGCCCAGGGGCGACGTCCTCAACGGCAGCGATCGCATCAAGAAGCACGGATGGCAGCTCCGGCACGTCGGGGACGTCGTACCCCGACTCCACATAGTCGAGCCACCGAGCACGCGCGTTGGCGATCTCTACGAGATCGTGCTGCAGTGCGGTCCGACCGAACGCGCCGTCGGACTCAATCCAGAGCGCGTTGTGCCACCTCGCGTAGGTGAGCGCTTCGGCGTACTTGTCGAGCGGGCCAAAGTAGGCGGGCTCAAGTGCCCCCCTGAATCCGCGTCCCGAAACCCATCCCCACACGGTCGCCACGTCGGCGCTCGGAATCACCTCACTCGCAGGCAGGTCCTCCGTCGACGGTAGGCCGAGCATCAGATAAGTGGGTGCGACGTTCAGCGCAGCAGCGAGAGTCATGACCTCGCCGACCGTGAATGAGCTGCGCTTAGTAGAGCTGAGCATCCCGTTGAGCGTGTCCAAGCTTAGAGACCATCCGAGCTTTCGCAGCTCGTCGCCGAGGCGGGCGATCGACCATCCTCGACGCCTCCTGAGTTCATTCACCGAGCCGCGAATACGGAGTGCGTACTCGCGCTCCCAATCCTTGAGCGGAAGAGGATTTGTCATGCACTGACCATATCTGCATCCACGTCTTGACAACAACTCGCATCTCCTGAATCATCCTGATACTCGAAGACGCGCTCCGCGATGCCCAACGCCAAAGCGAACGACTCGAGGACAGCCTCAACGATGTCGGCGACGGCGGGCGCCGCGGCATGGAGCATATCCGCGGCGGCGCCCAGGAACTCCAACAGGAGATTGGGTCGAACCTCGGCGAGGCCGTCTCCTCGTTCCGAGGCGACATGTCGGATCTCGGCCAGGTCGGGCAGGACACATTCGGCGGGCTCGCCGCCACGGTCGCAGGGATGGGCCCCGGCGGGCTCATCGGAGCGCTCGCACTCGCCGCCGGCGCCGCCGGACTGGGCCTCGTGACGGCCGGGCTGCAGGATGCGGAGGAGCGTCAGGAGCGCCTCGCGGAGTCGGCGGCAGAGTGGGCAAAGGCTTACCAGGAAGCCGGCACCACGATCCTCAACGCCTCCCAGATCGTTGCCCGCGGGCAGGACATCTTCGGCGATCCGGAGAAGTACAAGGAGGCGGAGACCAACGCCAAGAACTGGGGCGTCGAGCTGTCGACCGCAGTCGCGGCGATGGCCGGCTCGGACAGCGCAATCTCGGCCGTCAACGATGCGCTCGACGCTCAGACCAAGGCGCTCGAAGACAACGCGGCCGGTGCCGACAACTACGCCCAGAACATCGAGCAAGCAACGACCGGCCAGTCGGACGCGAACAACGCACTCATGGACGGGCGCCGTGCCTTCGACGAACTCACCGGCTCCATGAAAGTCGGGCGGGAGACCGCCGGCTATATCTCGCAGATGATGGCCGACATCTACCGGTCAACGGAGGGAGCGACGGAGAAGGTCGACGAGTTCGGAGACACGATCATCACCCTGCCCGACGGCAAGCAGCTCTACATCGATGTCGAGACCGGTCAGGCCACCGAAGCCGCCGACGCGATCGAGAAGAAGATCTATGGCATCGCGCCATCGAAGACCGTCCGTGTCGATCTCGACACCAGCAACTTTGACCGCGCGATGGATACCATCAACCGCCGAGTCGCCGCAGGCATCTCGGTCGTGGTGAACCCGACACTCGGGCGGGTGATGCAATGACCATCTTCACTCGACTCCCCGGCGATTCCCCCGACGATCAGCTCACGGTCGCACGAGTCGACGCGCCATGGTCGGACACGGTGGAGTCCCGAACCCTCGAACACCAGCTCCTCGAGTCATCGACGACGCTGTTCACATTCCGCCCGCCGCGCGCCCCCAACGGGACGATGCACCTTCGGTTCACGGACGCCGCGACCGCCTACGCCGCGCGAGCGTTCTTCACGGCCGCGGCGTGCTTCCGCGTGACAGACCCCGGCCCGGTCGTGCTGCCCGCCGTCTTCGCCGTGAGCCCTGGCACGCTGCCGGTGACGCAAGAGGTCGGTTCGTGGGTTCTCGCGCTGCCGTGGCGCGAGGTGATCGAATGACGTCCGTCACCTACGAGTACGAGGCGGAGCTGCGTGACGGGGACGTCTGGCGGCCGCTGCACGTCACGAGCATCGTCCCGTCGGTCGACATGGATCGCGTGCCCTACACGGCGGCGACGCTCACCGTCGGCGGACTATCCGAACGGGAGTGGGGTCTTCTGGACCCGCGGACCGTCGACCCTGCCGAGGGGGGCCAAGTGCGGTGGCGAATGCGGCAACTTGACCTTGAGGGTCGAGTCCTCGCCTATCTCCCGCGGCTCTCTGGCTCGGCCGACGAGTGGGCGACGATGTTCGTGCGCACCGTGAGCCGCTCGCTCGACGTCGCGACGGTCGCGGTCGCGGGCGGCGAGACGATGATCGATGACCGCGAGGTGATCGAGGAGACACGCTTCTTCGTCGGCGGTCACGAGATCAGCAGACAGATCGTCGCTGCGCGGGACGTCGGAGAGCTCGTCGACATCGTCCTCGGCCTGACGTTCGGTTCAGGCGCCGCACGAGCCGCAGATGCGACAGCCGACGCGGCGCTGTCGGTCAAGACCTTCTCGACGCTCCTCGACGCCGGCTACGAAGTCGACCCGGCTCAAGGAACATCGTTCCTCCAGCTCGTCGAGAACCAGCTATCGGCGACCGGATGCCGTCTTCTCGATGCATGGGGCATCGAGTGGCTCGTCGCTGACCGCGATCGCATGCCCGCAGCGCACGGCGCGCCGAGCGTCCACCGCTGGGCGTCATACGACGAAGACCTCCCCGACGGCGTCGAACCCGTGATCGTCGGATTCAGCGAGAGGGTCTCCCGCGACGGCGACTGGGCCGACACCGTCGCCGTAGAAGGCGAGGCGGACAGCTTCACCCTGTGGCAGCACTACGCCGCCGGCGGCACCCGTTCGCGTGGTCGCGTCATCTCGATCTCTGGCGCCGAGCCGTCCGCGAACCTCGCCGAGTCGATCGCGTCGCGCACCTTCCGCCGCGGCCACGACATCACGATCATCGCGCGGACGATTCTCGACGTCACACCAGGTGCGCGCCTCGAGGTGTACTCGCGCTCCGGCATCCTCACCGCCGACATCGTGTCGGTCGAGTGGCGCACCGAAGACGGCGAGATGACTGTTCACGCACGGTCCGCTGAGGCGATGGCGATCGATGCCGCCGACACCGTCAACGCCCGCCGGATCTCCGCCGAGGATGCCGTGAGCGAGGCGCGCACGCTCGCCGTCGCATCGTACGACGCGGCCGTCGCGAAGATCCCCGACAGCGCTGACGCACTGCAACGCCTGGTGCGAGAAGTCCGGTGGATGCGATGACGAACGCCCTCGCCGCCGACGAACTCGTCGACTTCGATGACCCCGAGGCGATCATCGCTCGCATGCTCCGACCTCTGCGGGGCCACATCGTCAACCGCTACGCGTGGATGGAGCGGCGCGGTGGCTGTCTCGTGACGGTCGAAGACCTCATCCAGGTCGCGTCACTCGAACTGGTCAAACTCGCCACGGAGTGGACCACCAAGCGGCCCGCCGAGATGCTCGTCGACGAGGGGCGGGTGTTCTGGTCGTACCTGCAGAAGATCGTCAAGACCACCGTGCTGGACTGCCTGAACGAGAACCTCGATCCCCAACAGGTGGACCTCGACGAACAGGGCGCCTACGGCAGCGGTCATGCGAGCGACATCGACGACGAGCCGCGCACGTCGGTGCGCACTCCGGCCGTGTCCTTCAACTGGGCGATGCTCAGCGAGGAGATCGTCGACTACTTCGCGGTCATGCCGCGCCGACACAAAGTCCTCATCGCGCTCCGCTACTTCGAGGAGTTGACCTTCGACGAGATCGGCGTGCTGAACGGCATGTCCAAGGAGTCCGTCTTCAAGATCGTCGGACCCGCGGTGGAGTCGTGGAGGAAGGTGACGCAGGGCATATACGCCGAGAAGCGCTGGGGCGTCGCACGCATCACGGGCAGCCCCTGGGAGGCACCGGCCGCCGTCGAGGAGTTCGTGCAAGCCCGCCACGGAATTGACGTGACGGAGTGGCTCGGCTTCGTGACACGCTGCTTCCGCGCCGACGTGTCCTACCTCGTCGACGCGCTGAGTGTCGGCCGGTACTTCCCGCCCGGCGCCGTTGCCGTCGGACTCTCGCCGGCGCAGCGCGCCCAAGTCGACATCATGATCTCGGCAGGGCACAACCCGACCGATGTCGCTCGTCGGCTCGAGCTGCCCCGCAACATGGTCTACAACCACACCAAGCGGCGGCGCATCATATGAGACTCGGCGCGCTGGACCTAACCGGCGCCATGACTGGGAGAGGCTCAAGAGCATGACCACCCAACAGGACGACGAACCGAAGCACGTCGACGCCGCGCGCATCGCGGCCATCTTGAGCGTGACCCGCGAGACGGTTTACCGCAAAGCTCGAACGGGCGACATACCCGCCGTCCGCGTGGGACGGCTCTATCGCTTCGTCATCGCTGAAGTTCTCGAAGCGCTGCGACCCGCTCCGGCGGGCTCATGGCATCAGTCTCGTCGCTCGACGTCGCGCCGCCGAGGCCCGCGCGAACCGTAGTTGAAATGTCCGAGGCGGACGATACCGTCTCGGAGTCCGCCCACCCGATCGGGTGTGTGATCCGAGAGAAAGAGAGCCAGTCATGGGATACACCGTCAACAAGGGGTTCGCGAACGAGTACAACGTTCCGGACGCCACAAGCTTCGACCACGTCAACGGCTACTTCTACTTCTACGACTCGAGGCTGAAAGTCGTGTTCGTGGTGGCGGCAGCGACGACCGAAACGATCGTGCGCGTGCCGACTTCCGACCCCGCATAAACCCCGCATATTCAGCGGTCCGGAAGGAGCGTGCGCGATGCCTTCTGATCGGTGATCACAAGGCATCGCGTGACTCTTGATACCCCGCAGAAACACCTGATCAGCCTCGGTGCGCAATTACAAGTACGGTGCGCTACCAATTGCGCCAAGCCGGCAATGTCCGGGTGTCCGGACCACCACGGGAAACCCCGCGTCTAAGAGGGTACGTGATGCCTTATGTCACGTGCACATCGGCGCGGGCGACCCGGCGGGATTCTGCGATGATGACCGCATGCGCAGAACCTGGTTGGCTGTCGTCGTCGGCATCGCGGCGGTCATTCTGACGGGATGCACGACGGCACAGCCACTACCTTCTCCTCCGGCCGCTTCGCAAACACAGTTACCGAACGCGTCCGCCCCCACCGCTGCGCCTACGCCCACACCATCGCCCAGCCCCACATCGAACCGCGCCGCGTTAATCATCTCGGCGACCGATATCACGCTGATCGACGCACGTGGCGAGGTAGCGGCACGACTGAAACTCACGGGCGAGGACCCCACGCCGTTTGCTCAGGCGATCGACAACGCAGCCGGGTCTGCGGGAGTAGCCGCGACCACGCCCGGCGGACCGGAAGGCGCGAAGTTCACGTCTACATTCACATGGGACAGCCTGAAGATCAGCACCTTTTTCAGCCCCGACGAGTGCGATGCCGGTTGCCGGGGCACGTTCGTGTATGTCACCACACCAAGCGTAGGAACACTGCCGATCCGCACCGCATCCGGCATCTTCGTGGGTCAGACCATCGATGAAGCCCGGCAGCGCGGGGCGCAGCCCACACATGATCTTCCCCTCGCATCCGATCCGGAGGACCCTTCGCTCATCAACTCAACGACGCAGGCGACCCGCGTTGTCATCCTCGATATGGATCAGGCAGTGATCACACACATCCGGGCCGGCGCCTGGTACAGCTCACTCGGCGGTTTGTGATCCGCGGACGCTCGACCGCGAAGGCCGATCGCAGATTACGGGGCGCGCGTCGGGGTGACGGTCGGAGTCGGCGTCGCCGTCTGCGACTTGTAGTACGCGCCGCTCGCACTGGTCAGCACGAACTGCGAGAACTCGGCGGCATCCGACATGTCGCCCACGTACTGCTGTCCGTTGACGACCACCATCGGCGTCCCGGTGAGCGTCAACCCGTTCGTGCCGGGGATGCCGCTGATCGCGCGCTCGGTGGCGCCCTTGACCCATGTGGAGTACGACTCGGTCTCGATGCACTCCCGAAGCTTCTTCGGGTCGTCCGAGCCATTGGCCTGCGCGAGGTCGGCGAGTTCCTTGTCGGAGAACCCGTCGGAGTCGACGGCCGGCTGCCGGGTGAGCAGTTCGTTGTTGAAGCTGAAGAACTTCGACGGGTCGAGCGTGGCGACGCAGGCGGCCGCGCTCGCGGCTCGCAGCGAGTACTTGGTTCCGTTCGACTTCGCCGTCAGCATCGATACAGGGTGGTAGGTGAGCGTCGCGGCGCCGTCGGTGACCCACGACGAGAGCTGCTTGGCGTTGGCGAGCTGCCACTGCCGCGCGGCGGGCGACAGGTAGTCGACGTAGACATGGATGTTCACGACGGATGCCGATGCGGACGGCGTCGGCGCGGGGGTCACGGCCGGCGCCTGGGCGGCGTCGGTGGGAGCGGGGCTGGCCCCGTTGGCGGTCGTTCCCGCTGACACGCCGGTCACGGAGGTGACCGCGAAGCCGTCTCCCGCGGCGTCATCGGGCTGCAACTGCGGGCGATCGGCATTGGAGCGGATCGCCCACGACACCGCGACGGCCACCACGACAACCGCAGCGACGACACCGACGGTCAACGCCGAACGGCGCATCACGCGCGCACGCGACTGCTTCGCATGCACGAGCTGAGCCTTCTCGCGTACCGCTTCGCGGCGGCCTGCGGGCGTGGGCTCGTTCGGGGTGTCGTCGTGAGACATGGGACCTTCTGAGAGAGGCAGATTCACGGGCGTGCCGCCGCGCGTCGGGATCGTCGCAAACGGGGCATGGCGATGGTGTCGATGGTAGTCAGCCAGCCTGTGAAATCCCCAGACGAGCCCTCTCCTTCATCCCCGAGATGGTGCCATACTGAGAGCGCGTCCATCGAAGGGCGTGCGGGTCAAGCCCCCGCTCATTCCATCACTACGGATCGTCCGGCACGTACCTGCCGGTGAAGGAGAAGAAAACATGGCGTCCGTCACGTTTGACAACGCAACCCGCCTCTACCCGGGCGGTACCCGCCCCGCGGTCGACAAGCTGAACCTCGAGGTCGCCGACGGCGAGTTCCTTGTTCTGGTCGGCCCCTCCGGTTGCGGAAAGTCCACCTCGCTGCGCATGCTGGCCGGC
>CAUPYO010000011.1:0-14674 GCA_963515565.1 uncultured Microbacterium sp. | reverse complement strand
GTGTCCGCGAGGGCGTTCTTCATCGTGACGGCGCCGTAGCCGGCCAGTGCCGGCCCATTCTTCGGGGTCTGCTTGTGTCGGTATCCGTCTTCTCGTGGAAGGTGGACGAGCACGGTGAACCGGGTGCTCCGTTCAACAACGGTGCCGACCGCGGAGCGTTCCAACCCGATCAGTAAGTCCCCCTCCCAGTGTCCGGGAACAGCACGGTCTTCGACTTCTGCAGGTCGCTCGCTGATAAGGGTCTCGGGTGTGACGTGTGCCCATGCCTTGCGTCGCGAACGTTCTCTCGGTGCCCGCAAGGCTCGTCCGGTTCGAAGGCACCAGACCAGTTCACGTTTCAGCGCGCCACGACCTTCGATATAGAGCGACTGGTAGATCGCCTCGTGGCTGATGCGCATGGAATCATCATCCGGGAAGTCGATGCGGATCCGGTTCGCGATCTGCTCCGGGCTCCATGCCCATGACCACGGCCGGTCCTTCCGATGCGGCTTGTTCCGACCCGTGAACTTCGGCGCCTGAGGGCCCGACATGACGACGCCGTCGGGCATCACGATCTGCCCAGAGAGGCGCTCCTCAACGTAATCCCGCAACCTCGGGTTCGAGACGAGCTTGGCGATCTTCGGTCGCTTCGCGGCCATGTCCGACTTCCACTGCGCGACCGAGGCTCGGTAGTCGAGCTTGCTCCCTCGTGTTGCCGCGTTGCGACGTAGCTCACGGGAGACGGTGCCCGGATCTCGCCCGGTGCGACGAGCGATCTCACGCACGCCGCAGCGTTGCGCGTTGAGGATCGCGATCTCCTCGCGTTCAGCGAACGACAGATACCTGCCAGAGGGCGGCTTACTAAGATCGAACGGCGGCATGCCGCCAGCGTTGTGGAACCAGCGCCCGCCGACCGGCTGCGACACCCCGACCCGTGCGGCAGCCTCTTCCGGCAACAACCCCTTCGCGATCTCGACCCAGAACCGATGCTGGACCTCCCGGGGTATCGGCGGCGTGCCCGGCGATCGTAGCTTCGGTCGAACCGCCCGATCCGATGCCTGCTGCCGACGAACCATCCCGCACCTCCATCAATTCGAGGTGTTGCGACGACCAGTTGAATCCGCCTTGCGACCCGCGGTCAGAATGTACGACGCAGCCGACGACGTTTCCGCGCAAAGCGGCGGCGTTGTCGATCGCGTTCACCACGAGGCGGGACTTCATCCGTGAGTCGATCGAGTAACCGACGATCTTGTTGCTGAAGACGTCCTTGATCGCGCAGAGGTAGAGTTTGCCCTCGCTGGTTCGATGCTCGGTGATGTCGGTCAGCCAGAGCCGATTCGGAGCGTCGGCGGTGAACTCCCGCTGCACGAGATCGTCGTGAACGGGCGGGCCGGCATTGCGGCCCTTGCCGCGCGCCTTCTTCTTGCCGAACGCGGACCACCAGCCGTTCTGGGACGCGATCTTCCACGCAGTCCGGTCCGACATCGCCTCCCCGATATCCCGGGCCTCGTCAGCGAGTAGCCGATGCCCGAACTCGGGGTCGTCGCGATGGGCGTCGAACAGCGCGTTCGCGCGATAAGCCGCCACCAGTTCGGACTCGGTAATGGGCTGTTTGAGCCAGCGGTAGTAGGGCTGGCGGGCGAGCGTGAGGACCCGGCACGTCACCGTGACAGGGATCCCGTCACAGGCGAGCTCTTTCACGAGCGGGTAGAGCCTTTTCCCGGCAGATGCGCCTGCGATAGATACGCCGTCGCCCGGCGCAGCACCTCGACCTCCTGCTCGAGCAGCCGGTTGCGCTGGCGTAACTCGCGAAGCTCGGCGTCGCGGTCGCTGGGCGACGGCGTGCCCCTCTCGGAGGCGGTCTTGTCCGCACGCGATCGAGCGAGCCACTTTGTGAGTGTCATCGGGTGAACACCGAAATCAGCGGCGATCCGCTCGATCGTCACGCCGGGCTCACGGTTCTCGGCGACGCGCACCACGTCATCGCGGAACTCCTTCGGATAGGGCTTGGGCACGATGGCATCCTTCCAGGCCCGCCTTCCCAGGCAAGCCAGATCAGAAGTCACCTATCCGTGCAGCAGACCCAGCATTGATCTCGGCGGGGTTGGCAGCTTCCCTCATCGCCGCGAATGCGCTGCTTTCGGCCGACTCTGCTTTGGCAGTGGGGAACGAGGTGGACTGGCCGTTTTCTCCCAGCACGTTCAGCGATCGGTACGGCTCGCGACCTCCACTGCCTTACCACAATGGGATCGACTTCGCCGTGCCCGCAGGGCGTCCGATCTACGCTTGCCACCCGGGGACGGTGTACCGAAGCTCGGGAGGTGACCTCGGCAATTACGTGCGCGTCACTTACGGCAACATCGCCACCGGGTACGCGCACATGATCGACGGTTCCTTCGCGGTTCAGAATGGGCAGTCGGTCCAGAAGGGTCAGCTCCTCGGCCGCGTCGGAGAAACCGGGCTAGCGTATGGCGCTCATCTGCATTGGGAGACGTGGGTGAATGGCTCCCGGATAGACCCTGAGATCTTCATGCAGACCTACGGCACTGGCCAGATAATCGGCGAGTACGTCACCCCGCCCGAACCACCCATCCCCGATCTTCGATTTGAGGACACATTGCGAGTAGTCAGCGACATGACAGGCCAGCACTGGTTGTTGGGCCCCGAGTTCATCAGCATCCTCGACGCAGCTGCTGCAGCGCGCTATGCGCTCGTCTACAACCCGGACGGTGCGGTGGTCGGGGCCGGAGACCTCTGGAAGTGGAACACGCACCTCGACGCCCTCGCGATCGGTCGCGACTGGCCCGGCCTCGCCGCGGCTAATGGCGGATGGTGGTCGCGGAACCGGGAGATCCTCAACCGCCTGCCCGCGTAGCCGCTCCCGGGCGCGGCACTCTAAACTAGTGGACTGCGAGTCTGCGTGAGGAGTTCTCATGCGGTCTTCCGCTCGGGTTCGGAGCGTGCGGTGAGGCCGTCGCGCGTCATGATCCAGTCGCGGCGGTTGACGTAGCCGGCGGCCGTCTGGTCCGCCTCCCACAGGGCGTGGATACCCTGCGGGGTGGAGGCGCGGCCGATGGTGTGGCAGTCGCACCGGCAGGCGAAGTCTCGGCACGGCTGGTGGGTGAGCATGTCGGCCGCTTCGCGCGTTTCGGACGTGTACGTGGTCGACCGGGGTTCGCGGAGCGTGGTGAGGAGCCCACCGCAGTGCTGGCATTCGACGATCGTGGTGCCGTTGTGTTGACGTTGCGGGTTCGCGGTCGGGGACAGGCGGTCGCAGTGGGGGCAGCGGACGCGTTCCAGCTTCAGTTACCGCTTCTCCACCTCGAGGGACTGGTAGGTGCGTTGTGCGGCGTGGGTCAACATGATCGCGTCGCGGGCGCCGGCTTCTGTGTGCACCCACGCGTCGAGGGTGATGCCGGTCGCGGAGCGGTGGAGGCGGTCGCATTCGTCGAGGGTGAGGAACGTGAGCGGCAGGTTCGTGAACCCGTCGGGGGTGGAGCTTTTCCCTCCGCGCTCTGGTGAGACGGCGCGGCTGTCGGTCTCGACGACCAGGCGCTGGACCTGCGGCCAGAGGAGCATGACATCGTTGAGCCGGTCCCAGCATTCGCGGCACAGATTGCCTACCTCGGCTTCCGAGGTAGGCAACCGCGGCACGTGCCGGGGCGGAGGTCTTCCCGCCACCCCTCATGGTCACGGCAGGCGACACGGTGCGGGCCCGGATGCGTGCAGGGGCGGATGCCGGGGAGGCGTTCGTTTGTGATGCAGAGCGAGGATCTTCGCGACGTCGGAACGCACGCGCGTGCACATCCAGGTTCGCACCTCACCCCGCCGCGTTTCCGCGATCAGGCGCCTCCAAAACACCGGTGGCGACCCGAACAGGGGAGATTGCTCTGGCCCACGGAGCCGTTAAATTGAGCAAAATCTGCCGAAGCACCTATCGCCATAGATGCCAATGTGAGTCTCTATTGCCCGTGCGTCGGCTAACGATTCTGTGAACCTGCTCCACGGGTTCGGGGAAAAGGCTGTCTCGTGTTCGACAACGACGCGCAGAAGAACTCACGGGTGAGTACCTACGGACGACCACCTTCCCGTAGCCGAAAGTTGGACGATGGTCGTGTGCGCCGTCGGATAGCTTCGAACTGAAGCGCATCGTCGCTTCCAAATCGAAGGTCGCACCCACGTAGGAGGATGAGGAGAAGGTGAAGAAACTAGGGATCGGGGTGATCGGCCCGGTGATGGCCATCGTCATCACTGGCAATGCAGTGCCCGCCGTCGCAGCCAGCGACAGTACTGAGGTTTCCGGAGTCGCCGCGGCGGTGGCGGCGGCGGCGCCCAATCGACTCGCCGCTGCGACGCTTGCAGATGGCCCCGACTCGACCGTTGCCTCGGTCGCCTCTGGTGCGAAAGTCTCCATCTACAACGACGCCGACAGCGGGGTCGCTGTGGAGTCTGCAAAGGGTGAACCGCTGTTGGCGGTCAGTCTGCCGGGCGCGCCGTACCTGCAGAGTGGGCAGCCCTCGCCGGACGGTTCGATTACGTATCTCGGCACGACCGATGTTCCGACCGTGAACGTCCTCGCCGCCGACGACCAGCTGCGGCTGAGTGTTGTTATCGCCAACGCAAGCCAGCCGTCCCGATACGACTATGACTTCGGTGCTGGTGTGACGGTGGAGGTCAACCCTGATGGAGGTGCGACTGCGTACACGACCACCACGGCAACGAATCCTCAGGATGGAACTTCGTCCAGTGTTGAACGTGTGGTAGCCGACATCCGAACTCCGTGGGCAACGGATGCCGCCGGCGCGAAAGTCGCTACGCGCTATGAGGCTAAGGGTAGTGTCCTCACGCAGGTCGTGGAGCATGTGGGCGCCAGTTACCCCGTTGTCGCTGATCCGACTTTTGATCAACCGAATTTCTTCCAATATCGAGTTCGATTCGACCGAGCCGAGACCTCCACAATTGCATCCGGCGGCGCGGGTATGATCGCCTCTATCGGTTGCGGTTCTATGCTTCCGGTATGCGTGCTCGCGGGCGCTACCATCTGGTGGAACGCGAGCGTCGCAAACAACTCCGGGCAGTGCGTTCAGGTTACTGCGACGCAGCCTTACGTCGTTCCGACTTTGATTTGGTGGGTCGATCAATATAGCGGGGGGCCGTGCCGATGACGATGCAAGACAAGCGAGTGGCCCGCTCCGGCTGGTTCGCCACCATCACGCGGCCCGGCCTGCACCTCTTCGCCTCAGCAACGGTGTTCGGGATGATCGTGATGGGTGTTGGGTTGAGCATCGCACTGCCCGCTGCTGCCGCCGCAGTCACGGTCGGCATTGCTCTGCCAGCTGCGGCCTGGTGGTATTGGATGATGCGCGTCTCCCGATCGAACTAGGTTCGCGGCTCAGCGAGAGCCCCGACCACATATTGGTCGGGGCTCTCGCTGACTTATCCAGCGTCTGTGCAAGCAGTGACACACTCTACGATTTGCCGCGCCTCGGCGAAGTCGGGGTGTTGCCCACGCGATCCTCGCATTCTGCTGCGCCTCCGTCGCGATCGTGCTGGTTCTCGTTCGCGACGACTACACGAGCGTCGGGCTGATGTAGCGACGGCTGTCGGCTGACGAAGATACATAGCCGTTGCCGCCGCCGAGGAATTCACGCCGAGGCTCGTCACCAACGGCCCGAGCGCAAATTCCTGCGTGTCTGCCGATTTCACCACTCCCGCGGCGTGACCAGTTATCCGGCGGTCGTGACTGCCTTTGGGGCATCCGCGTTGGCGCCCGCGTGTGCGGCGGCGCGGGGGCGTCCGCCGACGATCCAGTAGCCGAGTCCGACGACGATGGCGCCGCCGACGAGGTTGCCGAGCCCGACCCACAGCATGTTGTTGGCGAAGATGCCCCAGGTAAAGTGGGGGTCGCCGCTGAACAGGCCGATGCCGTAGGTGGTCATGTTCGCCACGACGTGCTCGAAGCCCGAGCTGATGAAGGCGAGGATGGCGGCAAAGATCAGCAGGATCTTCGCGACGTCGGAGCGGACGCGCGCGCACATCCAGATCGCGAGGCAGACGAGCACATTGCAGAGGATGCCGCGCACGAACAGCTGCAGGGGACCTTCTTCTGCCTTCGCGGCGAGCATGTCGGTGAGCATCTTGCCCGCGGGGGCGTTGGCGTGGAGGACGCCCGACGCGACGATGAGCGCGGCGAAGATGAGGGCGCCGACGAGGTTGGCCACGAAGGTCGCGGCCATCGTGCCGAGCGCGCGCCACCACCCCACCGCTCCCATGAGCGCACCCTGGGGGAGGATCATCATCGCGCTCGTCAGCAGATCGGCCCCGGCGAAGACCACGAGTGTGAGCGCGACGCCGAACACGAGGCCTGAGACCAGTTTCGCGAGGCCGTCACCGGCAGCGATGAGTGGTCCGGCGGTGGCGACCATGAGCACGACGCCGATGCCGATGTACGCGCCGGCGAGCACGCCCGAAACGGCGAAGCGGCCGGGGGAGCGCAGGCCCTCGGACTTGTGAACGGCAGCATCCGCCTGCGCCTGCAGCGTTTCCGGAATCGTGAGCACGACCGCAGTCTAGGACAAGTGGTCAGACCACTCATCGGGTGCCGGCTGGAGATAATCACTGCCCGTGGGGGCCGGGGCTTCTGCCCAGCGGGCTGAGGCTGCGGTCGTCGGCCTGTGTGGATAACTCCCGCTCGCGTCACGCGGGCGATGTCAGGATGCCGGAGTGAGCCCCTCCACGTATGCCAGCGACGCGCCGCCGTTCGAGCGTGCGGGTGGGTCCGGTGGTCAGACGGCTGTCGTGCAGGCGATCGCGGAGCGGGTGCGCGACCGCTTGCGCGAAGAGCAGGCCGATCCGTTGCGCCATCCGGAGCGTGCTCACCAAGTGGCCGTCGCCGAGGTACGCCGTCACAACGACTTCGCCCTCGCGCGAGGGCTGGAGTTCGTCGACGATGAGGCCGCGGCGGTGCGCGAAGCGCTCGCGCGAGTGACCGGCTACGGACCGCTGCAGGCGCTGCTCGATGATCCCGAAGTGGAAGAGATCTGGATCAATGGTCCTGGAGCCGTCTTCGTCGCGCGTTCGGGGCGCAGCGAACGGGTGCCTCTGCGACTGAGTGACGAAGCAGTTCGCGACCTCGTGGAGAAGATGCTGCACGCGACGGGACGCCGGGTCGACCTCAGCCAGCCGTTCGTCGACGCGTCGCTTCCGGATGGCAGTCGTCTGCACGTGGTGATCCCAGACATCACGCGGGCCCATCTCGCCGTCAACATTCGCAAGTTCCTGCCTGCGCGGCGCACGCTCGATGATCTCGTCGGCGCCGGGTCGATCCCCGCTCATGCCGCGGGCCTGTTGCGTGAGGCGATGGTCGAGGGCCGCAACGTTCTGGTGTCGGGTGCGACGCACGCCGGGAAGACGACGCTGCTCGCCGCCCTCATCGGCGCGTGCCTGCCCGATCAGCGGATCATCACGGTGGAGGAGACATTCGAGCTCGCCGTGACGGCGCCCGACATCGTCGCGCTTCAGGGGCGTCAGCCGAGTCTCGAGGGCACCGGTGCGGTGAGCCTGCGCCGCCTCGTCAAGGAAGCGCTGCGCATGCGTCCCGACCGGCTCGTCGTGGGTGAGGTTCGCGATGCCGAGGCTCTCGATCTGCTGCTGGCCCTGCATACGGGCGTTCCGGGTGCGGCGACGATTCACGCGAACTCGGCAGACGATGCGCTCTCGCGACTTGCGACGCTTCCCCTGCTGGCCGGGCGCAACATCGACGCGGCTTTCGTGCAACCCGCGATCGCCACGGGAGTCCACCTGGTCGTCCACTGTCGACGCGCGCGCACCGGTGAGCGGTTCGTCGAGGAGATCGTCGAAACGACGGGATCGATGGAGGGCGGCGTCGCCACCACCCGGTCGCTGTATCGACGGGGGCGGCCATGACCGTCGTCTGGGGTGCACTGCTCGCCGCCGGCATTCTGTTGGTGCTGTCGCCCTGGCTGTGGCCGGCCTCTAGCCGCGCTGAGCGCACCCGATCCGACGGGCGCATCGCACGGCTTCTTCAGGAGGCCGGGTTCGCGCACGCCTCCGCGACGCGACCGGTGGTCATCGCAGCGGTCATCTCGGTCGTCTGCGCGTCGGTGGCGTGGCTGGTGACCGGTCTCGGCGCGGTCGCGCTCGTGGCCGCCGTTGCCGGTGCCGTCTCGCCGTTCTCCTGGTTGCGCGCACGCGGCCGTCGCCTGCGGCGCTCGCGCCGGGCGCTCTGGTCGGATGTCTGCGATCTGCTCATCTCGTCGGCACGCGCGGGAATGTCGCTGCCGGATGCCGTGTCCGCCCTCGCCGTCAATGGCCCTCCGCCGTTGCGTCTTGCGTTCGCGCGGTTCAGCGCGGATATGTCGGCCTCGGGACACTTTGATTCCAGTGCGCTGCGGCTGAAGGCGACGCTTGCTGATCCCGTGGCCGACCGCATCATCGAGACGCTCCGCATGGCGCGCCAGGTGGGTGGCACTGAGCTCACTGGCGTTCTGCGTGCACTGTCGGCATCCGTGCGCGCCGACGCGACTCTGCGGGCCGAAGTGGAAGCGCGCCAGTCGTGGGTGCGGGGTGCGGCGGTCGTCGGTGTCGTGGCGCCATGGATCGTGCTTGGCCTGCTTGCCCTGCGTCCCGAGGGAGCGACCGCGTACTCCAGCCCGGCGGGGGTCGTTGTCGTGATCGTCGGCGCCGTTGTCTCGGTGGGGGCGTATCGACTCACGATCTGGATCGGTCGTCTCCCCGAACCGCGGCGGTGGTTCGCGTGAATCTCGTCAGTGTCACGGCATCCGCCGTCGTTCTGGGCGTCGCGTTGGCATCGGGCCTCCTGCTCGTGGTGGGACGGATGCCGAGATGGGCAGCTCCAACGCTCTCGCGGCGCATCGCGCCGTATCTGCGTGATATCGCCGACCCACAGGGTCTGACCCCGCTCACGCCGACGCCACTCGTTTCATCGTGGCGACTCACCCGTGATCGACTGGCCGCGGGATGGGTAGGGATGAGCGGCGGGGTGACGGTGGTGCGGCGCCTGCGGCAGGCGGCATGGATGCAGGATGTCGTCGGGTTCCGGGCCATGCAACTCGGCTGGGCAGTGGGCGGACTTGCCGCCGGAGGCGCTTTCGCTGTTGTGCTCACGCTTGTCGGACGGGGAGGGCCCACCGCCGCACTCATGCCGCCGTTGCTCGCCGCCGCGGGGATCGTGCTGTGCGACTACCGGCTTTCGCGTGCCGCCCGCCATCGGGTTTCGCGGGTGGAGGAGGAACTGCCGACCGTGCTCGAGTTCCTCTCGCTGTGCCTGGCCGCAGGCGAGGGCCTGCGCGACGCACTGCGGCGGGTAGGAGAGGTCGGCTCGGGCGTGCTCACCGGTGAGTTGAGGGGAGCCGTGCTGGCCAGCGGCACGGGCTCGAGCCTGCCGGACGCGCTGCTCTCCGTGGCGAAGGGCCTGGATGTCCCGGCGCTCTCGCGTGCCGTGGAGCATCTGGTCGCGGCGATGGACCGCGGGGCGCCGCTTGCGCACGTTCTGCAGGAGCAGGCGGTCGATGCCCGCGAAGACGCCAAGCGCGGGCTGCTGGAAGCCGCCGGCCGTAAAGAGATCCTCATGCTTCTGCCGCTGGTGTTCCTCATCCTGCCGCTGTCGGTGCTGTTCGCGATCTTCCCGGGCATCGTGATGCTGCGTCTCGGCGTCGGATGACTCCGGGTTGTGGATAACTCCGACGCCGACCCTCGTACTCGATCACACTCGACCCATGGAAACGTCACAGCGATCTGCGCTCCGGGATCTCGCCGAAGACGAGACCGGAGACGTCCCCGGCTGGGTGCTCGTCACACTGATGACCGCGGGTCTGGTTGTCGCGATCTGGACTCTCGCGGGACCCGCGCTTGCTGACCTGTTCCAGCAGGCCCTGAGTCGCGTCTCGGGCTTCTGACCGGGACCGTCGTGAGGGGCATCGGGAGCGACGAGCGCGGCTCCAGTACGGTCGAGTTCGTGCTCGTCGGCACGCTGCTCACCGTCCTCACCTTGGGCGTACTTCAGCTCGCGCTCGCCGTCTATGTGCGCAACGTCGTACATGATGCCGCCGTCGAAGGCGCGTACTTCGGAGCGCTCGCCGACACCGATGCGTCGGCGGGAGCCGCGCGCACCGCGCAACTGATCACGACGGCGGTGGGCGATGGCATCGGTGCACAGGTGACATCCATAGAGACAGACTCGGTCCGTGGTCCCGAGGTGCAGGTCACTGTCGTCGCCACCCTGCCGCTCGTGGGACTGCTCGGTGTGCCGGCGGGAATGGAGGTGACCGCCCGTGCGCCCAGCGAGAGCTTCGACTGAACCGAACCTCCTCGATGACGAGGGGTCGGCATCACTCGAATTCATCACTGTCGGCCTCATCATGCTCGTGCCGCTCGTGTATCTGATCGTCGCGCTCGGCACCATCCAATCGCAGGCATTGGGCGTCGAGACAGGCGCACGTCAGATCGCGCGGACCATCGCTTCCGCGCCCGACACGGCGACGGCGGACCTCCGCGCACAACGCGTACTCGACGCCATCGTCGCCGAGTATGGCATCGACCCCTCTCGCGTGGCCGTCGACGTGCGATGCACGACGGACGGTCCGTGCCCTGCGGCCGGGGCGACGGTATCGGTCACGGTGACCACGGACGTCGCCCTGCCTCTGATTCCACCGGTGCTCGGGCTCGATCAGGCAGCGCGCGTGCCTGTCACCGCCACCGGCGTGCAGAAGGTGTCGCGTTACTGGGTCGAGCCATGACGCTGCGGCGGTTCGCCCGGATTCGCGACGACGAGGGCGGCAGCGTGCTGATCCTCGCGCTCGGCTACGCCGTCATCGCGATCGTCCTCGTACTGGTCTGCGTCGACGCGACAAGCCTCTACCTGACGCAGAAGCGGCTGGACGCCGCGTCGGATGCCGCCGCCCTGGCCGGAGCCGACGGGTTCACCTTGACGGTCGCGAACGGCGCCGCTACGGCGCGACTCACCGACGCCGGTGTCTACGACCAAGCGACCGAACTGCTGAATGCGACGCAGGCGGCGCAACTCGTCGCCGCATCCACTTCCGACGGTGTCTCCGCGCGCGTCACCGTCGCGACCGTGTGGCACCCGCCCGTGCTCACGCTCTTCGTCCCGAACGGCTGGCCGCTGCAGGCGACGGCGACCAGTCGCACGGCACTGCGATAGGGGCTAGTGCGTCCTGGCCCGAGGCGGCCATGCCCGCCACCCGGACGGCAATCGTTGCAGAACCGGCTTCGCCGCTGCGAGGCGTTCCGCAGGAACGGTGATCGTGTTCGAGAAGCCGCCCGTCGAGCCGTTCGGGTATCGCACCTGGTACCACGCTGCCACTTCTGCGTCACGCCGCTCGACGCTCTCGCTGAAGTTGCCGCTGACGACGGCGAAGACGAGCTCCTCGAGCTCGTCGGCCTCGCGCTGCCACGTGGTGTCGCAGGCGTCGCACCCGCACAGCGGAAAGGGGAAGTCCTGCAGCAGACCGGCGTGGACCATCAATCCCGGGAATGAAGTGAACACGAAGGTCAACGCAGCGCACTCCAGGTCGCGCGGACGCACCCTGACGGCACGCGGCACCTCCCAGCTCGGTGCTGCGAGAAGGTCGGCGACGACGGGGTCGCCTTCCTCGATCTCGACGTCGTAGGTGTCCCCGAGGTGATCGATCAGTGCCGTGGTGACCGTGTGCAGTGGCGCGTACCGCTGCGGATGGACGGTAACCGAGTACGACTCTGTCGGGGGAGGGTCGGACCACCGGTTTCCGTAATCGATCGCCTCACCGTCGGCGTCGACGAACACCAGCGGCGCGATGTCGGGGCGGCGGTAGGTGCTCATCCCGTCATCCTGCACCAGCGCGTCTCGCCGCGCACTCATCGCTCGCGAGGCACGAACCGCGGCACCCAGCGGATGAACCCCGCCGCGCCGGCCAGACCGATCGCGCCCATGACGCCGACCGCGGCCGACAACGACACCGCAGCTGCCACCGCCGACACCAGCAGCGGCGCGATGGCGCCCCCGGCATCCGTCAACGTCCGCCACGACCCGAGGAAGGCGGCGGGGTCGTCCTGCGGGGCGATGTCGGCGCCGAGCGTCAGCAGGATGCCGCTCGACAGCCCGTTACCCACGCCGAGTACCGCGGCGAACAGCGAGAACCACATCGCGGCCTGGGTGAGGTCGTGCGTGAACGCGAGCGCGACGAAGCCGGAGCCCATCAGCACCATCGCCGGAAGCGCCGCCCACAGGCGACCGAACCGGTCCATCACCTGGCCGCTCGCGTAGAAGAGCGCGAAGTCGATCGCGCCCGAAATGCCCACGACCAGCGCGATCGTCTGAGCGTCGAGGCCGATCGACACACCCCACAGTGGCAGCACCACTTGCCGCGCCGATCGCACCGCCGACAGGGATGCCGCAGCCAGCCCGAGCCGCGAGAGCACGCGACGGTAGTGCCACATCGTGCGGAAAACCCCCACTCGCTCGGGCGTGGGGATCGCGCCGGTCACCGCTTCGCCGGTGTCTTCCGCGAACCGCGAGTCGCCCGACGGGCGCGGCGGCGGCATCGTGCTCTCGGGATCGGGCCCGAAGATGAGCAACACGATCGCCGCGACGAGGCTCGCACCGAAGAACCACACCGTCGAGTGCTCGTCGGCGAAGATCGCGATCAGCGCCGCCGCGATGAAGGGGCCGACGAACATCCCCAGGCGGAACGTGCCGCCGAGCAGTGACAGCGCCCGCGCGCGGTAGGCCAGCGGCACCCGCGTGGTCATGAACGAATGCCGCGCGAGACCGAATGCCGCGGCGCACAGTCCGATCAAGAAGACCGCCGCAGCCATGACCGGAAGCGTCGGTGCGAACACCAACCCCACCAGCCCGACGAGGGCGATGACGCCACCGACGATCATCGTCAGTCGTTCGCCGATGCGTCCGACCGCCCAGCCCGCGGGAACGTTGCCGACCAGCTGGCCGACGACGAGCGCCGACACGACGAGCGCCGCCGTCGGCACGTCGGCGCCGATCTGCGCCGCGATCACTGGCAGCAGCGGTACGACAGCACCCTCGCCGAGTCCGAACAGGATGGTCGGGCCGTAGATCATCGGCGCAAGCCGCCACAGCATCGGGCCCATTCCCGGCTCGGCGACAGACGAGGCAACGCTGCGGGTCATCCGCTTCACGTTACTCTGGAGTGCCATGCTTGATTTCGATCCTTCCGCCGACATCCAGGCCCTGCGCTCCACCTTCTCCGACATCCAGGCGGTGGTCGACGTCGAGGGGCTGCGTGCGGAGATCGCGCGCCTGTCCGAAGAGGCCGGCGCCCCCGACCTCTCGCACGACGTCGAGAAGGCGCAGAAGGTCACCAGCGCCCTCAGCCACCGCCAGTCCGAGCTCAAGCGGGTGACGGATGTCGAGCGGCGCCTCGACGACCTCGACGTGCTCGTCGAGATGGCCCACGAGATGGACGACGAAGACACGGCCGCGGAGGCTCGCCGTGAGATCACCGCGTTGCAGGATGTCATCGGGCAGCTCGAGGTGCAGACGCTCCTCGACGGCGAGTACGACGACCGTCCGGCGGTCGTGACGATCCGCTCGGGCGCGGGCGGCGACGACGCCACCGACTTCGCCGAGATGCTGCTGCGCATGTACCTGCGCTGGGCCGAGCGTCACAAGTACTCCGTCAAGGTCATGGACACCTCCTACGCCGAAGGCGCGGGAATCAAGTCGGCCACCTTCGAGATCGACGCACCCTACGCCTACGGCACCCTCTCGGTCGAAGCCGGCACGCATCGCCTCGCCCGCATCAGCCCGTTCGGCGGCGCCGACAAGCGGCAGACCTCGTTCGCCGCGGTCGAAGTGATTCCGGCGCTCGAAGAGGCCGTCGAGGTCGAGGTTCCCGAGGGCGACATCCGCGTCGACGTGTTCCGTTCGTCGGGTCCCGGCGGCCAGTCGGTCAACACGACCGACTCCGCTGTGCGCATCACCCACCTGCCCACGGGCCTGGTGGTGTCGATGCAGAACGAGAAGAGCCAGATCCAGAACCGCGCCGCCGCGATGCGCGTTCTCCAGACGCGCCTGCTGCTGCTCAAGCGTGAAGAAGAAGCGGCGAAGAAGAAGGAGCTCGCGGGCACGATCACCGCCAGCTGGGGCGACCAGATGCGTTCGTACTTCCTCTATGGCCAGCAGCTGGTGAAGGACCTCCGCACCGGCTACGAGGTCGGAAACCCGGCGGTCGTCTTCGACGGAGATCTCGACGGTCTCATCGCGGCCGGCATCCGCTGGCGCAAGCGCAAAGACGACGACTGATCAGTCGCGCATCAGCCAGGCGCTGATGGCCTCGCGGAACGCCGCGGGCTGCTCGACCCACGGATAGTGGCCGCAATCGCGCAGCCAGACGATCTCGGCACCGAGCACTTCGGCGTAGTCGGCGACCGGCTGCACGCCGGTGAGCAGATCTGCGTCTGCCGCCACCACGATGGTCGGCGGAAGTACGGCGCGGCGAATACGTTCGACCACGTCGGTCGGGATGCCCGTGAACCACGCGGATGCCGCGGCGAGACTCACCCCGCCCACCCGGGCATGGGCCTGCTCGAGCGCCGTCCAGTGCGCGTACCCGGCAGCTGACTGCCGTTGGAACTGGTCGACGAATGCCTCGTCGTCGGATGCTGTGGGCTCGGTGAG
>CAUPYO010000010.1:0-15277 GCA_963515565.1 uncultured Microbacterium sp. | reverse complement strand
ATCGAAGGCCACGCTCTTCCTCGCCGAGATCGTGCTGGCGTTCCTCCTTTTCGTCGATGCGCTCGACGTGCGCGGCTCGGTGCGCTCGCAGTTCACCGGCGTGCCGGCACGACTGCTGGGCGTCGCGCTTCCGCTCTCGCTCGTGCTGGTGCTCGCCGTCGGCCTGATCCTTCCCCTCGGCCTGTCGATCGCCGTCGTGCTCGCCATCGCGTGCATCTCGGTGCCGGCCGACTTCTCTCCCGAAACCTCTCTCGTGCGCGACGAGCGCATCCCCGCGCGGGTGCGCCGGTGGTTGAACATCGAGAGCGGCTACAACGACGGCCTGGTGTCGCCGCTGCTGCTGGGAGCTCTCGCCTTCGCATCGGCGGGAACGACGGGCGATGCCGGGCGCGCCTTCGCGGTGGCGGCACCGGCGGGGCTCATCGCGCTGCTCGTCGGTGGCGCGCTCGGCGCGCTCATCGCCTACCTGACCCGGTTCGCGGACGATCGGGGGTGGACCGAGCCGCAGAGTATGCGGATCGCGTTCATCGCGACGCCGCTCATCGTCTTCGCCGCCGCCGTTCTCCTCCACGGCAACGGGTTCGTCGCCGTGTTCGTCGCGGGCGTCGCGATCCGCCTCACCCGGGGAGAGAAGGGGATCGATCGTGCGGAACTGGCACTGCTGGAGGACGTCTCGTGGGTCACGAACCTTCTGCTCTGGCTGGCGTTCGGCTTCGCGGCCGTCGTGCTCCTCAGTGAGACCTACAACTGGTGGCCGGCGATCGTGCTGGCGCTGGTCGCCCTCACGATCGGGCGGATCGTGCCCGTCGCAATCGCGCTGGTCGGCAGCGAGGCGACCCGTTCCGAGCGTATCTTCGTCGCGGTGATGGGCCCGCGCGGCGCGGCATCCATCGTCTTCGGACTGATCGCTGCCAACGCGTTGCCCGGCGAAGAAGGGTTCCTGGTACTGGCGGCGACCTGCATGGTGGTACTCGGCAGTGTCGCGATCCACGGGATCGGCGGGCCGATTCTGATCCGACGGTTGTGGGGTGAGTCGGCCGGCGGGCCCGACAGTGTGGCGCCGGACGCTACTGCGCCCGGCGCGCGCGCAGCATCAGCGCCACGAGCGCCAGTGCGATGACGACGACCCCGTATCCGACGCACACCGTGCCCAGGCCGAAGACGCCGACGAGCGCTCCCGCGACGACCGCAGGTACTCCGAAGGCCAGGTAGGCGAGCAGGTAGATCACGGCGAACGCGTCGGCCCGATCGCTCGCGGGGATGCGCGGCGCGAGAGAGGCGACGACTCCCGAGAAGGCGGTGCCGAAGCCCATGCCCGTGATGGCGGTCGCCGCCAGGTAGAAGGGGAGGGATGTGAGCGCGAGGGCCCCGAGCGACAGGGCCGTTCCTGCGGCGAGCGCCGCGGTGCCGAAGATGACCGACGTGCGCGGACGGCGGCCCCGCAAGACGAACGCGGTGATCGCGCCGACTCCCGCGAGCATCGCGACCGCGAGCCCCTGCCAGAGGTGCGCCTGGCCGCCGAGCTCGGTGCGCACGATGTTCGCCCCCAGCGACAGGAAGAACCCTCCCGTCGCCCATCCGGCGATGATCGCGGGGGCGCCGCGCCAGAAGTCCGACCGGATGCCGACAGGCACCGACAGGCGGAAGCTCAGCGACGCCAGTGCTCCCGGTCGCAGCGGCGCGGTCTCGGGGGCGAAGAAGAACAGTGCGGCGAGGGCGACGTAGACGACGGTCAACGGCGCGAACACGTCGCGCAGCGGCTGGCCGGTGACGTCGAGCGCGATGCCCGAGATCAGGGCGCCCAGGGCGAGTCCGATGCCCGGGCTGAGGGCGTTCCACAAGGCGGCCACGCGTGCGCGTCCGCCCGGGGCCAGATCGAGCGCGGCGGCCGAAAGGGCGGAGATCAGCAATCCACTCGCTGCACCCTGCAGGATGCGCGCGAGCATGAGCGTCGCGACGGTGTCGGCATGCCAGAACAGCAGCATGCTCGCCGCGAGCAGCAGGAGCCCTCCGACCGCGACGGGGCGGCGTCCGACGTGATCCGAAAGCGAGCCCGCGGTGAGCAGTGCCAGCAGCAGGGCGATCGCGTACACCGCGAACACGGCGCTGATGACGATCGCGTCGAATCCGATCTGCGCGGCGAGCACCGGATAGAACGGCGACGGCGCGCTCGCGCCCATCATCATCGCGACCTGCGTGACGATCGCCAGTGCGAAGCCGAACCGCGGGCGGCGGATCGAAGCGGCGACGGTGGGCGCCGGTGCCGAGAGGGTGGGCTGAGAGGTGAGGGTCATCTGTGCTTCCGCGGGTGTGGGGTGAATCGGATCCGAAACTCGTTATGTTCGACAATCATCGAACTATCGGAGCGTACTCGCGATCTTGCAATAGTTCAACTATCCTCGAACCATGCCTGGCGAACTCCCGCACCCGGAGCGCTCCGAGATCCAACTCACCGACGTTCTCTTCGCCCTCAGCGACCCGGAGCGCCTGGGCATCGCGCGCCAGCTCGCCGACGGTCCGCTCGAGATGGCGTCGTGCCACGCGACCGATCCGAACCTTCCCAAATCGACCAAGTCGCATTTCATGAAGGTGCTGCGCGAAGCCGGCGTCATCCGCAACGAGCCCGACGGCCGGCGGCGCATCCTGACGCTCCGCCGCGACGACCTGGATGCGCTGTTTCCGGGGCTGCTCGACTCGATCCTCCGCAGCTAGCCTGCTCGTTCCTCCACCGACGGCTACGTTGTCAAGGGGGTTCGCTCCGGCGGGGCGTCCTTCCTACGGTCGGAACCATGGCACGATCTCGACGTTTCGTTCCTCTCCTCGCCGCGGTCACCGCCGTCGCCGTGGTGGGGCTCAGCGGCTGCGGCATCCGCATCCCCGCTGACCCCGATGGCACCCTCGATCGGGTCGCCGACGGCGAACTGCGGGTGGGGGCGTCTCCGGCCTCCCCTCTCGTCGAGGTGTCGGACGGCGAGGTCGGCGGTTCGTTGGCATCGCTCATCGAGGGATTCGCCGCGACGCGAAACGCGCACATCGTCTGGAGCATCGGCAGCGAGGAGCAACTCGTCGATCAGCTCGAAGACGGGCAGCTCGATCTCGCGATCGGCGGCATGACCGACTCGTCGCCGTGGTCGGAGCGGGTCGCCCTCACTCGCGCGTACCCCGAGCTGTCACCGGAGGGGGCGCGCATCGTGCTGCTTCTTCCCATGGGCGAGAACGCCTGGCAGAGCGCGATCGAGCAGTACCTCGACGAGGAGGTCATGCGGTGAGCCCGCGCGTCACACGGATGGGCCGCACGGACCTGCCGCCCGCGCAGCAGACGGCGATGCAGAGCGCGATCCGCTGGGAGTGGTTCACCATCGGCTACACGTCGATCACGATCGTACTGATCGCTTTCGTCGTCGGCGAATCGCAGGCCATGAAGACGGCGTGGATCGAAGACATGTTGTCTCTGATCCCGCAGATCGCGTTCCTCGTCTCGCTGCTGTTCATCCGGCGTCCGCCGACGCGGCGGTTCCCGTACGGGCTGCACCGCGTGATGGGAGTGGGTCATCTCGTGGCGGGCGTGGCCCTGCTCGCGATCGGCGGCAACCTCGCCGTCGACTCGGTGCTCGGTCTCGTCCGCGGCGAGCACCCGGCAATCGGCACCGTGCAGGTGTGGGGCCACACCGTGTGGCTCGGATGGCTCATGGTCGCTGTGATGGTGCTGGTCGTTCCCGGGCCGTTCTTTTACGGTCGCGCGAAAGCTCGACTGGCCCCCCAGTTGCACAACAAAGTGCTCTACGCGGATGCCGATATGTCGAAGGCGGACTGGACGACGACGCTGGCCTCCGTGGTCGGCGTGCTCGGCATCGGGGTGGGCCTCTGGTGGCTCGACGGCGTCGCGGCCCTCTTCATCTCGCTCGGCATCGTGTGGGACGGCATCACGAACACCCGATCGGCAGTGCTCGACCTCATGGATCAGCGCGCGCTCACCCATGACGACGCTCGCCCGCAGCCCCTCATCGACCGCATCGTGCGCTCCGTGGAACAAGAGCGGTGGGTGCGCGAGGCGGCGGTGCGGATGCGCGATATGGGGCAGGTGTTCCAGGTCGAGATCTTCGTGGTGCCCGCGCGTGCTCGCGTGCGCCTGGACGACCTCGACGAGGCGCGTCGGCGCGTCACCGCGCTCGATTGGAAGGTGCAGGACGTCGTCGTCATCCCGATGACCCGGCTGCCGGACGAAGCGGCCCGGTGAGGCATCCCCCCTTGCGGACCCCAGCGAGCCTGGGAGACTGGAAGCAACCCGACGCGCGATGAGTCCCTCACCGAGTAGCTGTGCAGTCGTCACGAACCGCGGGGACTAACGCGTGTCATGAGGGAGTTCCTCATGGGCAAATTTACGTATCAATCCGGCCCTCGGGTCGACATCGAAGACCGCGCTCTCGCGCACCTGCAACTGGTCATCTCGAACAAGCTGCGCCGCAACGAGTCGTTCGTCTTCACCTGGCGCGACGACTCGAGCATCGGCGACGGGCGCACCTCGGTGTGGCTCAATCCGTCGATCCCGGTGTGGTTCAAGTACTACGGCAGCCGCACGCCGTCGCTGAACCGCACGTGGGTCGAGGCTCTCGCGCACACGGCGAACGCCGCATCCGGGCTGTACCTCGTGCCTGAACCGCCCGAAGTCCCCGCCGAGGAAGAGCCGGCCCTGAGCTGAACGAGGCGGGGGGTGACCCCGCGGCGCCCCTCGCCTCGTTCACGCGTTCAGCTCAGCAGATCGCGCACCACGCCTTCCGCCTTCTCGACGATGTTCGGCTTGGCATCCGTCCCGAAGAACCGCGGGTCGGGCTGTGTGGGCGGCGGAAGGGGCACCGACGTCTCGGGCCCCTCGTGGTAGCGGAACTCGTCCATACCGTCCGGCGTGGGACCCGATGCCCACGAGCCGTCCGCCGCCGCCGGCCCGTCGGAGAAGTTCAGGTAGGTGTAGGCATGCTCGCGCGCCTCGTTCGCCAGCGGGAAGTTCGACGGCACGGGCAGATCCTCCATGCCCTCTTCGCGCAGCTCCTGCGCGGCACGGATCCACTGGTTCTGGTGCATCGTGTCGCGCGCCAGCAGGAACGAGAGCATGTCGCGAACGCCGTGGTCGTCGGTCATCTCGTAGATGCGGGCGACCTGCAGACGGCCCTGCATCTCGGCGTTCGCGTTCGCCGTGAAGTCGGCGAGCAGGTTGCCGCTGGCGGTGACGTACGAGCCCTGCCACGGGTTCCCGTTGCTGTCGACCGGGCGCACACCCGCTCCGGCGACGATGGCCGCTTGCACGTCCATGCCGCCGATCACGGCGCCGAGCACGGGGTCGGATGCCACGGCGGCTTCACTCTGTTCCACGGGCGCCTTTTCGAGCAGCTGAGCGATCATGACCGCAAGCATCTCCACGTGCCCGAACTCCTCCGCGCCGATGCCGTAGAGCAGATCGCGGTATTTGCCGGGCAGGTGGCAGTTCCAGGCCTGGAACCCGTACTGCATGGCCACGGTGATCTCGCCGTACTGGCCGCCGAGCACCTCCTGCATCCGGCGGGCAAAGATCGCGTCGGGCTTCTCTGGCGTCGCCGCGAACTGCAGCTCCTGTCGATGGAAGAACATCCTGTCTCCTTTCTTCGCACGCGGACCGCTGAGCAGCGCAGGTGCGCCCTCACCGCGTGCCACACCGTAGGCGCGCGTCGGTGCGGAGCCCAGGGGGGTTGACGCCTCCGACGACGAGTGGCCCGCGCGGCGCGATTACGTCGAGCGTTGGGCGAAGTCAACCCCCTCTGCCCGGGCGGGTCGTGCGAGAAATTGTGAAGCAACGGCACGTGCTCCACGCCCACCACCCGGACGGAGAAGTCATGGACAGAGAGAATCATCAGCTCACCCTCGAGCCGATCGCCGACGGATCGTGGCGACTGTGCGACCGCAGCATCGATAGCCACGACGCCGACAGCCTCGTGGCGTACATCGAGCGCCGTGGCGGTCGCTACGAGGTGACGTGGATCCACGACGACGTGCCGAACGCCTCCTACGCCTCACTGGGGGAGTTGCTCGCCGAGGCGGCGGTCAGCCTGGCGGCGCGCGTGGGAGCAGCCGGGGCCGACGCATGAAGGCGCTCACGTGGCAGGGGCGGCGCAACGTCGCGGTGATCGACGTGCCCGATGCTCGGGTCGAGCAGCCGACCGACGCCGTGATCCGCGTGACGTCTGCGGCCATCTGCGGATCGGACCTGCACCTCTACGAACTGTTCGGTCCGTTCCTGGACCGCGGCGACATCCTCGGTCACGAGACGATGGGAATCGTCGAAGCGGTCGGCTCCGAGGTGCACACCGTCCAGGTGGGGATGCGTGTGGTCATCCCCTTCACCATCGCGTGCGGCACGTGCTTCATGTGCGAGCGGGGACTGCAGTCGCAGTGCGAACGCACGCAGGTGCGCGAATACGGGTCGGGGGCGGCCCTGTACGGGTACACCAAGCTCTACGGCCAGGTTCCCGGGGGACAGGCGGAGCTTCTGCGCGTCGAACTGGCCGACCAGAACGCCATCCCGGTGGGCGGCGATCTGCCCGATGAGCGCTATCTGTTCCTGAGCGACATCCTGCCCACCGCGTGGCAGGCCGTGCAGTATGCGCACGTGCCCGACGGAGGCAGTCTGGTCGTGCTGGGGCTCGGTCCGGTCGGCCAGTTTGCCGCGCGTATCGGGCGCCATCTCGGCTACTCCGTCATCGCGGTCGAGCCGGTGGCGGAGAGGCGCGCAATGGCCGAGCGCCACGGCATCCGCGCGGTGGATGCCGAGGGTGCCATTGATGTCGTGCTCGACGCGACCGGCGGACGCGGTGCCGACGCCGTCATCGATGCGGTGGGCATGGAAGCGCACGGCAATCCGGTCGTCAGTGCCGCGCACCACCTGATCGGCGCGCTGCCGGCAGCGGTGGCCCAACCGCTGATGCAGACGGCGGGGCTCGACCGCACCGCCGCTCTCATGTCTGCGATCGACATGGTGCGTCGCGGCGGCACCGTGTCGATCAGCGGGGTCTACGCGGGTGAGGCCGACCCGATGCCGATGAAAACGCTGTTCGACAAGCAGGTCACGCTGCGCATGGGCCAGTGCAACGTGCGCCGGTGGATCGACGCGCTCCTGCCGCTCGTGGAGGATCCGGCCGACCCGCTGGGCACCGAAGACCTCGTGACCCACCGTCCCGCTCTGCAGGATGCCGCCGCGCACTACGAACTGTTCCAGAAGAAGGCCGACGGCTGCATCAAGGTTGTTCTGCGACCGTAGCCGCGCACGACGACGCCGGTGGCCCGCTCTCGTAGGCGGGGCCACCGGCGGCTTTTGGTCTCGGCGACGTCAGCCCGAGGGGTTGTCGACCGGGCGGTCGTTCTCGTCGGTCGTGTCGGGCAGGTCGATCTTGTCGGGCTCTTCGGGCGCACCGCCCGAGGCGGTGTCGGCTTCCATGTCCTCGTCGGGCGTGCCCTGGGTGTTGTGGGTCGGTTCGTTCTGGCTCATGCTGCCTCCTTTCGTTGCCCACGCTCGCATCGTTGGTGCAGGATGCCGCGGGGGTCGACACCCGCCGCCGGGCGGCGTACCCTCCGACGCCCTGCCTGCCCGCAGGCGGAGCGAAGCTCGCGGCCCCGGGGTTGTCAACCCCCGAGCCAGATCGATCGTGTCGTGACAGCGTGGGGCGGCTGGGCGCGTGTGCCTGCACTCGGGTAGCGCACGTGAGCTCCGACGCCGAGAGGACCGCATGGGAAAGTTCATCTACGATTCGACGATCAAAGTCGACTTCGACGACCGACTACTGGCACATCTGCAGGTGGTCATCGGCGCGAAACTGCGCCGGGGAGAGGCGTTCCACTTCACCTGGCGCGACGACTCGAGCATCGGCGACGGCCGCACGATGGTGTGGCTGCATCCGCGCGTCTCGCTGGTCTACAAGTTCTACGGCAGCCGCCGCCCGGCCATCAATCGGGCTTGGGTCGAGGCGCTGATCTACACGGCCAACTCGCCCTCGGGACTGTATCCCGTCGCCGAGCCGCCCGAAGACTCGACGCTCGTCGAGGCATTGCGAGGCGATCATGAAGCGGATTGACCTGCACTACGGCGGCAGCCTGTACAGCGTGGGCGGTCGGTCGCTGGAAGAACTCCAGCGCGAGATCGAACTCGCCGCGGCATCCGGAGGCTGGGTGCGGGTCAACGATGGCGAGGGCGCCCGCCGCGACGCGTACCTCTGGGTCTGCGGGGGTGTGCCCATCGCACTCGTCCCGATTCCCGCCGACGGGGAATGATCGCCGGTGCGCTCAGAGGTCGTCGGGTTCGTCCGAGCCCGACGACCACGGCGAGATCTCTTCGCCCGCGCTGGCCGGCCGCAGAAGAGCATCGATGCGGTCGCGGATCTCGGCCACGGCCTCGGCGTTGTCGGGAGGCTGGATGTCGGTGTTCGTCGACTCCACCAGCAGCGAGGTGTAGCCGTTGAGCAGAAACGACGCTTCGACCGTGTTGCCGTCGGCACCGAGGCAGCGCAGGGTCACGGAGTCCACCGCGTGTGCGTGGGTCAGCACTCGCGCGTACTCCAGCAGGGAGTCGGCGGCGGCGTCTCCCATGAGGAGCACCCGGTCGGCGAAGATCACGCGTTTCATGTTCGCGAACATAGCGGGATGCCGGGCGGACGCCAGGGGGATTGACTCTCGCCGCCTCACCCCTCATCCTCATCCAGGAAGGACATCATGACCGACATCCTCATCCGCCCGATCGGCGTCCGCGATGCCGGCGAGGTGCTCACGGTGCAGCGCGCGGCATTCGTCACCGAAGCGCTCATCTACGGCGACCCCGACATGGCCCCGCTCACCCAGACGCTCGAGGAGGTCGCGTTCGAGCTCCGTGACAATCTGGGTTGCGTCGCAATCCGCAGCGGCCGTCTGGTCGGAGCTGTCCGGGCCGTTGCCGACGACGAGCTGCTGCTGGTGGGCCGCATCGCGATCGCACCAGACCAGCAGGGCGAGGGCATCGGATCTGCGCTGCTGGAGGCCGTCGAGGGCCGGGGGATCGAGGTGGGATGCCGTCGGGCAGAGCTGTTCACCGGCTCGCTCAGCACGCAGAACATCGCGCTCTACGAGCGTTGGGGGTACCGCCGCAGCGAGAGTGTTCCGCATGGCGACGGCACCGCACAGATCTTCATGAGCAAGGAGCTCACCGTCCCCGCCTGATCGCGGGCGCGCGTAGGGCGCCATCACGTGCCCGTCAAGCCCCGCGACCGATCGCGGTGCGGCCCCCATGCTGGAGGGGGAGGCGAATCATGACACTGGAGATGACGCCCTCCTGCCGCGGCGGGAGGTCGGAGCCTGCGCCCTTCGGCGCCGCCTATCATCTCGTCATCGACGACATCGAGCGCTATCGCGTGGTCGTCGGCCCATCGACGATCGGCTACATCGACGTCGTCGGCACGGTGTTCGTCGCGCTCGCCGGCGCGCACTACGCGCTCGCCGTCGAAGTGAGTCAGAGCCTCGCGCTCGAAGATGCCGCGGCTGCACTCGTTGACGCCGCCCAGTGAGTCCACACCCGCCCGTTGAGCTCACTCCTGTCCGTTGAGCGAGCGCAGCGAGTCGAAACGCCCCGCGCTCAGGGAGCCACGAGGATCTTCGTCTCCGTTTCGCGCCCGCCGCCGAGAAGGTGACGGATGCCACCCTCGAGCACATCAGCGAGGCTGATACGGCGGCTGATCAGCGGCGTCGGGTCGATGCGACCCGCCTCGATTTCGGCGATCACTTCGGTGAAGTCCTCGTCGGTGTAGGCGAAGCTGCCCACCAGACGCTTCTGCGTCGTCAGGTAGTCGTTGAGGTCGACCAGCACCGGCCCGTGGAACTGCGCGACGACGACCGACACCCCGCCGGGGCGGAGCGCGCGGAAGGCGGCGTCATACGTCGGCTGTCCCACGCCCGAAGCATCGAAGGCGGCATCCACGCCCGCACCCCCGGTGGCCTCCGCGACGTGGGCGTCGAGGTCGACCTCGCGGGGGTCTATGGCGTCGGCACCGAGGTCAGCGGCGACCTGGCGCCGGGCAGCGCTGGGTTCGCTCACGATGATGCGTGACGCGCCCCGCGCCTTCAGGCACAGCAGAATGCCGAGTCCGATCGGGCCGGCGCCCACGATGAGCGCGGTCGTCTCGGTGCCGGCTTCGGCCATCTTGACGGCGTGCCACGCCACGGTCGTCGACTCGACCATCGCGGCGATGTCGTCGCCGAAGCTGTCCGCAAGCGCGTGAGCAGCGCCACGGTCGACCACGACGAATTCGGAGAAGCCGCCGCCGTGGCCGTTGATGCCGATGAACCCGAACTGGCGACAGAGGTTGTTCTCACCGCGGAGGCACGCGTCGCAGGTCCCATCCCACACATTGGGACGCACGGCGACGAGAGTGCCGAGCGGAAGGTCGTCGACGCCCTCGCCGACGGCGACGACGCGGCCGGAGAACTCGTGACCGAGGGTGTGTGGTCCGGCCTCGCCGAACAGGGGATGCACGTACTCGTTGGGGACCGGCATGGAGGAATAGAGGGCGAGGTCGGAGCCGCAGATACCGGCGTAGGAAACGCGGATCTTCACCTCACCCGGACCGGGCTCGGGCTCGGGGACGTCGACGAGCTCGGCGTTGTTGGCGGCGACGAGCTGCAGTGCTCTCATGATCACTCACTGACCTTTCCAGGATGAGCCCCCGAGGGGGCGGGGCACGGCGCCGGGATGACGCCGAGCGAGAAGAGACTCTCCAGTCGCGCGGAAAGGATCTCTACCGGGTCACCGCCGTCGGCCGACGCGGTCAAGGCGCGCGCCGTGATCGCGAGCAGTGCGGTGGCCAGCACCTCGGCATCCAGCGCGCGGTGAACATCGCCGCGGCGGCGCAACACCTCCGCGAGATCACCGATGCCCACCGTGACTTCGTGATCCCAGACCGCCTGTAGGTGCGCGTCGCGCATCACCACGGGCATCAGCAGTCGAGTGCGGTCGGCGAACGCGCCGGCGGCAGCCGTGCCGAAAGCGGTCAGATACGCAGCCACCAATGGCGTCGAGGCGTCATCGGCGAGTTGGGCGAACATCAGGCTTCGCGCGTCGGCGAGGGCCGGGCGGAGGCAGTCCTCCTTGCGGGGGAACAGGCGGTGAAACGTCCGCCGCGACAGCCCGGCAGCAGCTGCCAGATCATCGACCGAGACAGCGCCGCCCGAGCGGGCGAGCGCCCACGTGGCCGCGAGTGAGGCGGCGAGTTCGTCGGTGCCCGGTCGTCCCATGGCCTCAGCGTACGTCGATAATGACACTTTGTGCCAGTACTCGACGAGCGGCGGCGACGGATCAGGGGGCGGGCAACTCCACGGCACCGCCCGAGACGCGGATGCCGCCGGCCGCGGGAATGTCCACGGTCAGCCGGCCGGGGCGCCCCACGTGGGCTCCCTGCTCGATCTCGATGCGCGTGGGCGCCACGACGGCGGCCTGCGCGCGTAGATACGCGCCCAGGGCGGCGGCAGCTGACCCCGTGGCCGGGTCCTCGGTGATGCGACCCACGGGAAAGAGGTTGCGGGCGACGAAGCGGTCGGCAGCGATGCGGTGCACGACCGTGATCGTCGCGGGCCACCCGCGATCGTCCATCAGGGCCCGCACGCGATCGGCGTCGAAGGTGAACGTGTCGAAGGCGTCGCGGACGGCGAGAACGATCACGGGGTGGGGGTTACCGGCATCAGCGATGCGCGGGGGGAGCTCGGGATCGAGGTCTGCCGTCGCCAGCGACAGCAGGTCGAGGATGCCGTCGCGGTCAGCCGGCGTCATCGCGTTCACCGTCGGCTCGACGCTCGTGAAGGCGGCGCGGATTCCCTCGGCACCCGACTCCACCTCGATGCGGATGTCGCCGACCGGCGTCGCGAACACGATCGCGTCGCCATCGGCATCCCCGCGTGCGGCGAGAGCGACGGCGGTGGCGATGGTCGCGTGGCCGCAGAAGGGAACCTCGGCGATGGGGGAGAAATATCGAATCCGCCGGGCCCCGTCGCTTCGTCGCCCCGTGAGGAAGGCCGTCTCGGCGAAGTCGATCTCGGCCGCGATGCGCTGCATGGAGGTGTCGTCCAGTGCACGTGCGTCGAGCACGACTCCCGCCGGGTTGCCGCCCGCGGGGTCGGAAGTGAACGCGGCGTAGCGGAGAATCTCGGGACCGGCCATCGTCCCAGGCTAAGCGCTCGTGTCAGCGCGGCGGCTGGAGCAACCGTCCGAAGGTTCGCAGGGTCTCGCTGAGGCCGAGTGAGGGCTCGAGCAGCCACTGGATCTGCAGGCCGTCGGATGCCGCGATCAGCAGAGCCGCGAGATCTTCTGCCGGCACATCGCGGCGGATGTCTCCCGCCTGCTGCTGGTGTCGAAACGACGTCGTCAACTCCTCGCGCACCCGTTCGAAACGCGTCGAGAAGAACTCGCGGCCCACGTCGTTGCCCGCCTCCAGCGACGCCGCGAGCAACGTCGTGTAGAGCTGCACCAGCCCGGGGACGTCGACGTTGGCGATGGCGGAATCGATCATCGTGTCGACGCCGTGGGGTTTCGACGGGTCGGCCGCGGCGTTGCGACGCTGCTCGGCATGCGCGTACACGGCCACGAGCAACTGTTCGCGCGAGTCGAAGTAGTGCAGCAGTGCCGCGTGCGAGATCCCGATCGCCTCGGCGATGCGACGCAGCGACGTGCCGTCGGCGCCGCGCTCGCGGAACACCTCGATGGCGCGATCGAGGATTTCCTGGCGCCGCGCCACACCTTTGGGCTGCAGACCGCGTCGTCCGATGACGGTGTCGTCGTGGGTACTCACGGCACCAACCTAGCCGATCGTCGGAAACAAAACCTCCATATGGAGGTTTTGTGGTACCGTCGGCTCAGCGCCGGGCGGAGACCCGTCCATGACGCTCAATCGCACGAGACAACGACGTTCGAAGGACCCTCTTCATGACACTGCCTGACGCATCCGTCCAGCTGTACACGCTGGCCAAGGAGTTCTCCGCCGATATGGGTGGATCGCTCGACAAGCTCGCCGCGATCGGCCTGCGCAACGTGGAGGCGTTCGACTTCGTGTCGCGCCCCACTCAGATCCGTGCCGCGCTCGACGCGAGCGGTCTGGCATCGCCCACCGGTCACGCCCCCCTGCTCTCCGACACCCTGTGGACGCCGGACGGCGAGATCCCGACGCCCGCGCCGGAGGTCGTCTTCGCCGCCGCCGCCGAGATCGGCATGACCACCGTCATCGACCCGTTCGTGGCGCCCGAGCGCTGGCGTACGGCCGACGGCGTCGCCGACATCGCCGAGCGTCTCAACCGTGCGGCCGAGAAGGCCGCCGAGTTCGGGCTCAGCGTCGGGTACCACAACCACGCACAGGAGTTCGTGGCCGACTTCGACGCAGTGAGCGCCTACGAGCGCTTCGTCTCGCTGACCGACGAGCGTGTGCAGCTCGAGCTCGATCTGTTCTGGGCGCTCACCGGCGGTCAAGATGTCCCCGCGCTCGTCTCCGCCCTCGGCGACCGCCTCGTCGCCGTCCACGTCAAGGACGGTGTCGTCCCGGCATCCAACCCCTGGGCTCCGGGCGCCGACGCGTTCGGCTCGGACAGCCTCGACCAGCGCCACGCCGGCACGGCCGATGTGCCCCTGGCGGAGTCGCTGAAGGCCGCGACAGCGCTGCGTTACGCCGTCATCGAGTACGACAAGGCGCCCGGAGACGTGTTCGACGACGTCGCCGCCAGCTACGCGTTCCTCCGCGACGGCGGGTACGTCGCATGAGCGCGCTGCGCGTCGGTGTCATCGGCACCGGAGTCATCAGCCAGACCTACCTCGAGAACCTCACCTCGTTTCCCGACGTCGAGGTGGTCGCCGTGGGCGATCTGCTGCCCGAGCGCGCGAAGGCGAAGGCCGAAGAGCACGGCGTGCCCAGCTGGGGCACGGGCGAGGACGTCATCGCGAACCCCGACGTCGACCTGATCGTCAACCTGACGATCCCCGCGGTTCACGTCGAGGTGTCGAAGGCGGCCGTCGCAGCCGGCAAGCACGTCTGGACCGAGAAGCCGCTGGGTCTTGACCGGGACAGCACGCGCGAGCTTCTCGCGCAGGCGGATGCCGCGGGCGTGCGGATCGGTTCCGCTCCTGACACCATCCTCGGGCCGGGCTTCCAGAGCGCCAAGCGGGCCATCCGCGACGGCGTCATCGGGACGCCCCTGTTCGTGCAGACCTCGTTCCAGACGCAAGGTCCCGACCTCTGGCATCCGGAGCCCGCGTTCCTGTTCGCGCAGGGTGCCGGCCCGCTGCTGGACATGGGACCGTACTACTTCTCGGCGCTGGTGAGCCTGCTCGGCCCCGTTGCCGCAGTCACCGCGCGCGGCTCGCGCTGGCAGACCACGCGTCAGATTCACACCGGTGCGCGGGCGGGGGAGACCTTCCCCGTCGAGGTGCCCTCCACGGTGCAGGTGCTGACTTCGTTCGTCGGCGGCCAACACGGTACGCACCTGCTGAGCTTCGACTCTGCGCTCGAACGTCACGGCGTGGTCGAGATCCACGGCTCCGAGGGCACGATCGTACTTCCCGACCCGAACGCGTTCACCGGTCGCACCGCGTACGTCAAGCCGCTCGGCGTGATCCGCGACGGCATGCGGTTCGAGCAGGAGTGGATCGAGGTGCCCGAGCAGGGCACCGTCGTCGGACGCGGACTCGGCGTGCTCGACATGGCACGGGCGATCGCGGACGGTCGTCCCCACGTTGCCACGGGCGAGTTGGGCTACCACGTGCTCGACATCATGCTGTCGGCGCAGGAGTCGGCAGGCACCGGCGAAACGCTCGCCCTCGGGAGCACCGTCGCCGACGTGCCGTTGCTGCCCGACGGGTTCGATCCCTTCGCGCAGACCCTCGTCTGATACCGCCCCGGGGGCACGCCTCAGCGGTCATCCGCATCGTTCCACGATGATGCGGGTGGCCGCTGCCGCGTCCAGGCGGTGGCCCACAGATTCCGGCACGATGATCAGCTCCGCCTGCGGCATCGCCGCCGCCAGCCGGTCGGCGGCCGCGCTCAGGAACGGAAACGTCTGCTGCCCGCAGAGGATCGTCACGGGAACCTCGACGCTCAGCATGTCGTCGGTCGGTGTGGAGAACTCGCTTGTGAGCATCGTGTCGTACACGGTCGACTGCGCCAGCGGAGCGATCTGCGTGAACATCGGCGTCGCCCGGAACTGCGCGATCATCTCCTCCGGCAGCCCGATCGCCGAGCCGACGCCCGCGCAGCGCGAG